>JAKFCH010000202.1:0-9890 GCA_036676765.1 Deltaproteobacteria bacterium | reverse complement strand
GTCCACGCTGGACGTGCGCGTATCGACCCGGCGACGCGGTCCATTGGTCCACCTGAAGCACGCACCTCAAACAAGGCAGGGGCCATGAGGTGAACACGGATGCGGATCCCGTGGGCCCCGCGGCCACCGAGGCCACCCCTGCTCGTCAGGTCCCCCGTACGTGGCCGCCACGCGGCCGCCGAGGCCACCCCTGACAACCAGCAAGGTACGCCCGCCACCACCCCCAAAAACGAAGCAGGCCCGGGAGTTCCCTCCCGAGCCTGCCCGCCAGCACGAAGCTGGGGCGAGTTCTCGGAGCCGACCTGCGCCGAAGCGCGAGGCCGGACCCGAGAGCGGACTAGCCGCGCTCGACCTTCTCCACCGCGATCTCGATCTTTTCGATCGCCATCGCCGAGGAGTCGGAGTTCATGTCAGGCACGTACCACTTGCAGGGCCAGCCTTCGTAGAAGTTGTAGCGGGCCACTTCGGTCTGGCCGTCCTGGTCGAGGATGATGATCGAGCCGGAGCGGCGGTCGATCTTGCCATTCTCGATGTTCTGGCGCCACTGCCAGAGGTCGTCGGTCGCGGTGTAGCCGCGCTCGAGGACGATGTTCGCGTAGGTGGTGCGGCCCGGCTTCTTGCGGACGACCGTGTCGTTGCCCTGCTTGAACTCGACGATCTCCGTCTCGGAGTCCATGCCGGACATGCTCTTGAAGCCGCCGACGATGATCTTGTTGTCGCTGACGATCCCCTGGACTTCCAGGAGGAAGTTGTAGGCGCCGAAGAGTTCTTCGGTAGGCATTGCAGACTCCTAATGATTTCCCACGGCACGAAAGCGTGTGGACGGGGGAGGGGTTCACCGGGAGCGTACGCGAGATTGCTTTAGCTTCCACGCGCCCGGCCGGACAAGAATGCTCCGGCTCCGCGGGAAGATCAAGCCTCGGATCGCGATTCCTCAGGAATTCTTCGATCGGTCAGTAGACGTTGTACCGGCGCCGAAAACCTTCGTGTTCCGCCTCGGATCGGGACGCGTGCAGCGTCTGGTCGGCGTCGTGGAGGTAGTACCAGAAGTCGCTCGCGGTGGGCGCCGCCGCCGCCTCCAGCGCCACCACGCCGGGGTTGCCGATGGGGGTCGGCGGGAGGCCCGGACGGAGGCGGGTGTTCCACGGATCGGCGGGGTCGCGGAGCTGCTTGAGGAAGGCCTTGCGGTCGTTCCAGTCCTCGAGCGTGTAGCGCGAGGTGGCGTCGACGCCGAGGTTCCAGCCGGCGTCGATGCGGCGCCACAGGATCCCCGCCACGAGGGGCCGGTTCGCGGGGGTGGGCTCCTCGCGCTCCAGCAGGCTCGCCATGGTCACGATCGCGTGGAGCGAGCGCGCGCCGAGCGAGCGCCCCTCGAAGAAGCGCGCCCCGAAGGTGTCGAGCTGCCGCTGGACGAGCTCCTTCGGCCGGAAGTTGTCGGGCTCGACCTTGTAGGTCTCCGGGTAGAGGTACCCCTCGAGCGTGCCGTTCGTGGGGAGCGGGAACACCGCGGTGTACGCGGCGACGTCGTTGGTGGCCTGGAGGTAGGCGCCCGGCTCGATCCAGCCCTTGGCGACGAGCGCGGCATCGATGTCCCGGGCCCGCCACCCCTCGGGGATGGTGAAGGGCTCGTCCTTCGGCACCGGCGGCCCGCACAACGCGGCGAGGAGCGCCGGGGCGTCCATGCTGGCGCGGACGCGGTGGCGGCCCGCCTTGATGCAGGAGCCGTCGGCGCCCATGCGCAGGAACCACTCCCACTTCCACTCGGCGGAGAAGAGCCCGGCGGCGACGAGATCGTCGCCCAGGCCGCGCGCCGTGGCGCCGGCGGGCACCTCGAACATCACGTCGGTGGTGGCGCCCGGATCGGCCGGCGCCTCCAGATCGCAGCCCAGGAGCCAGACGAGCATCACGATCCCAACTCCCAGAGGGCCGCGCCCTCGATGATCTGGCCGTCCCGCGGCGATTCGAGCGTGCGCACCATCGCGCGCGCCACCACCTCGATGGGGATCGGGCCGTACCGCGCCACCAGCCCGCCCACCCCCGGCAACCCGCGCAGCGCCGCGGTCACCGACGTACCGGGGGCCGACCGCTTGCCGTGCGTGCCCTCGGCGCCCGTGGACGGGCTCGCGAGCGCCGCCGGGCGGAAGATCGTCCACGCGAGGCCGCTCCCGGTCACGATGCGCTCGCACTCGCCCTTCATCTGGAGGTAGGCGCCGGCGCCGCCCGCCCCGACCGACGAGAGCAGGAGCATGCGCGGCACCCCGGCGGCGCGCGCGCCGGTCACCAGGGACACGGTGCTGCCGACGTCGCTGGTGGCGTACGTGTCCCCGGTGGCGAAGCGCGCGCGCATCGTGCCGACCAGCGAGACGACGGCGTCGCAGCCCGCGAGCGCCGCGGCGAGCGCGTCGGCGTCGGCCAGATCGAAGACCCGGGCGCGGGGATCGGTGCCCAGCGGGGTGCGCGACGCGGTGGCCGGCCGCACGTGCAGACGGAGCCCCATCCCCGCCTCGGTGGCGAGGGGGACGAGGACCTGACCGGTGGCCCCGGTGGCGCCCGCGACGAATACGACCATGCGCCCGCCTAAGCGCGGCTCCCGCCCGCCGTCCACTCGGGCGTGAACCCCCCGGCCCGGCGGGAGGCGCTATGGCCAGGAAGCATGCTGCTCGTCCTGGTCTCGATGGCGCAGGCCGAGGAAGCCCCGCCGCCGGCCCCTCCGCCCCCTCCCGAGGGGTTCGCGACCCGCCTCGCCGACCCGCGCCGGGGCCTGTTGTGGGCGGGTGCGGCGCCCATGGATGCCGGCACCGGGCGGCTGGGCGCCGGGGTGGCCGGCGGGTGGTACGCGAAGTGGAAGGGGCTCCAGGTGGCGGGGACCGGCGCCGAGGTCGACGCCGCCTGGGCGCCCACGCGCCGGCTCGCGTTCACGGTCACGGCTGGGGTCGCGACGGGCGGCGTCCGCCCGGCGGGCGCGGAGACGTTCCTGGCCCTGACGCCGGCCTCGGCCTGGGGCGGGGTCGCGAGCGCCCGGTACCTCGTCGTCGACGGGCCGCGGGCGCGGGTGGCGCCGTTCGTGGGGGGCGGGTTCGCCTCGGGCACCGGGAACGACGCGCCGGTGGCGATCGTCGGCGGGGGGATCGCGGCGGAGCTGCCGTTCTACGACGTCGTGTTCGACATCGCGCTCCCCCTCGGGGGCGTGGTCGTGGCGGGCGTGCTCCCCGACACGGTGCCGCTCGCGGAGGGCGGGTTCGCGCCGCTGTTCCTCCTCGGCGAGGCCGGCTTCACCTGGCGGATCGGGCCCTACACCTCGGCCCGGCTCGGCTACATCGCGCTCGGGACGGCCTACAGCTGGCGGTACCACCGCGGGCCGCTCACCGTCGAGGTCTCCTGGTCCACGAGCATCCTGAGCGCGAACCTGTCGACGCGGGTGGGGTGGGCGTTCTGAGCGCGCACCGAGGATGGCGCGGACACCGTCCTACAGCCCCGCCTCCCTCGGCACGACCCAATCTTCGGCCCCCGGCACCGTCGCGAGCAGGAACGCCTCGGTGGTGCCCACCTCGGAGATCGCGCGCGTGACGAACATGCCGATGCAGCAGAGCAGCAGCCCGAGCAGGCTGAACAGCCCGGTCACGAAGAAGAAGATCGCGAGCGTGATGCGGTTTCCGCGCGCGAGCTCCCAGCTCCGGTCGAGCGCGGCGACGGGGCCCAGCCCCTCGAGCACGAGGGCGTGGTTGCCGAGGGCGAGCCCGAGGGCGACGTAGATCTGGACCGGGAGGACGAGGAGCACCATGAGCACCCCGCCGGCGATGAGCAACGTCTGGTTCATCTCCTGCGCGATGCCGATGCCGAGGACGATGCCGCCGGGGAGCGCCGCCGCCACGAACGTCCCGAGCGCGATGAGGCTGTAGAGCAGGCGCCAGCCGAGCATGCGCAGGAAGGCATCCCCCCCGCTGAACAGGACCTTGAAGGAGTCCGCGCCGGTCTCCAGCACCTGGCGATGCAGGCGGATCCAGCCGGGCACGAACCAGCAGCGCACGATGAACGCCACCAGCGCGAGGACGAAGCCGACCGCCATCAGGCCGATGGCGACCATGAGGATCGCGAGCGACACCTCGGGCGGCTGATCGTCCTTGGCGAGATCGCCGAGGTTGCCGCCCCCGGTCCCGCTGGAGAAGCTGTCGAGCACGAACAACAGGAACCCGCCGACCAGGAGCCCGGCCGGCGCCCGCTGGATGGACGCGACGCCATGCTGGATTGCCCGGAGGGGCGAGAAAGCTTCCGAGACATCCATGGGTGCTCCCGCGGCCCAAGGTACCCCGGCGCGAGCGCACGAGCCCTATCCGAACGACCGGCCGCTTCCACGCGAACCGCCCGGTGCAACCGCGAAACCGACGCGCTACGTCAGCGCGTGCGCCTCAACCCACGCCTCGCCCAGCTTCCGACCTACCCAACTGTCGCCCTCGATCGGGTCCGTGACCGGCTCCGCGCCGAGGGGCGCCCCGTCTACGACTTCGGCACCGGCGATCCGACCGAGCCGACCCCGCCGTTCATCCGCGACGCGTTGTGCCGGTCCGTGCCCGACAACTGCCGCTACCCCACCGTCGTCGGCGAGCCCGACGTGCGCGAGGCCTTCGCCGGCTGGGCGCGCCGCCGCCTCGACGTGTCGCTCGATCCCGCCACCGAGATCCTCCCGACCTCGGGCAGCAAGGAGGCCGTGTTCCACCTCCCGCTGCTGGTCATCGATCCCGACGCGGCCGACCGCGGCGTCGTGTTCCCCGACCCCGGCTACTCGGTCTACTACCGGGGCGCGGTGCTGGCGGGCGGCGAGCCCATCCCCCAGCGGCTCTCGGGTGACTTCGTGCAGCGCGTCTGGGAGCTCCCGGAGGACGTGCTCCGCCGCACCCGGATGGTGTGGATCAACACCCCGCACAACCCCTGCGGCGCGGTGATGAGCCTCGACGACCTGCGTCACACCTGGGAGGTCTGCCGCGCGCACGACATCCTGCTCGTGTCGGACGAGTGCTACATGGACACGTGGTTCGACGAACCGCCGCCGTCGATCCTGCAGGTGGCGCGGGAGGGCGTGCTCGCCGTCTTCAGCCTGTCGAAGCGCAGCGGCATGACCGGCTACCGCTCGGGCATGATCGCCGGAGATCCCGGGGTGATGCGCAAGCTGCGCGAGCTCCGGTCGAACCCCGGCCTCGCCCCTCAGGACTTCGTGAACACCGCCGCCGCCGCCGCCTGGGCGGACGACACGCACGCGGAAGGGCGTCGACACATCTTCGCGGAGAAGCGGAAGGTGCTCCTGGACTTCCTCCACGAGGCGGGGATCGAGGTCGTCGCGAGCGCCGCGAGCTTCTACCTCTGGGTGCGCGCCCCGCGCGGCACGAGCGGGATGGTCTACGCCGAGAAGCTCCTCGAGGCCGGCATCCTCGCCTACCCGGGCGCCTCCTTCGCGGTGACCGACGCGGGGGATGCCTACGTGCGCCTCGCGCTGGTGCCCGACGTGGAGACGTGCCGGGAGGCCGTCGCCGCCTGGCGCACGATCCTGTAGGCGGGCGCCTCCCTTCGCCCCCGTCGCGCTCCAGGTCGGCACGCGCGCGCCCGTGTCCCTGCGTTAAGAGGCCGCTCCCGGAGACGCCGATGCTCTCACCGTCCGACATCGAACGCCTGCGGCGCGGGGTGGAGGCCCAGGACCCCGCCCTCGTCGAGGCCACCGTGGACGCCCTGGACCGCGGCGAGCTGCGCGTCGCCGAGAAGATCGACGGCGCCTGGGTCGTGAACGCCTGGGTGAAGACCGCGATCCTCGCCTACTTCCGCCAACGGAAGATGGAGACGATGGAGGTCGGCCCCTTCGAGTTCCACGACAAGATCCCGCTCAAGCGCAACCTCGCGGCCGCCGGCGTGCGCGTCGTGCCGCCGGGCACCGTGCGCTACGGCGCCTTCCTCGAGGCCGGTGCCATCGTGATGCCCGGGTACGTGAACATCGGCGCGTACGTCGGCGGCGGCACGATGGTGGACACGTGGGCCACGGTCGGGAGCTGCGCGCAGATCGGCCGGAACGTGCACCTGTCCGGCGGCGTCGGCATCGGCGGCGTGCTGGAGCCCGCCTCCGCGCGCCCGGTGATCGTGGAGGACGGCGTCTTCGTCGGCAGCCGGTGCGTGATCGTGGAGGGCGTCCTCGTCGAGGAGGAGGCCGTGCTCGGCGCCAACGTGGTGCTCACGTCGTCGACCCCGATCCTCGACGTGACCGGCCCCGAGGAGGTGCGCTACACCGGCCGCGTGCCCGCGCGCTCCGTGGTGGTGC
Source organism: Deltaproteobacteria bacterium (assembly GCA_036676765.1). Classification (GTDB taxonomy): domain Bacteria; phylum Myxococcota_A; class UBA796; order UBA796; family SXON01; genus CAJBVW01. Next base: position 3,592 of record JAKFCH010000202.1, on the reverse strand, counting down.
CCGGGGTGCGGAACAAGCGGTTCCCGTCGGGCGAATACGGCCTGCCGTGCGCGCTCATCATCGGGACCCGGAAGGCGAGCACGGACAAGAAGGTGTCGCTGGAGGCCGCGCTCCGAGACCACCATGTCGCCGTCTGAAGGCGGCGGCGCCCACGCCCGCGTCGAGGCCCTCACCCTCGCGCTCTGCGCCATCCCCAGCGTCACGGGGAACGAGGCGGCGTGCGCCTCCTGGGTGGAGGAGAGCCTGCGGCCCACCGGGCTCGCCCTCTCCCGCGTCGGCCACACCGTGCTCGCGCGCGGGCCGGTCCGCGGGCGCCCGCTCGTCCTGCTCGTCGGCCACACGGACACCGTCCCGCCCAGCGGCCCTCCCAAGGGCGAGATGGAGGCCCCGCGGCGCGAGGGCTCCCGCATCGTCGGGCTCGGCGCGAGCGACATGAAGGGCGGCCTCGCGGTGATGATGACCCTCGCCGAGCGCCTCGACTTCGACGCGCTGCCCTACGACGTTGGGATGGTCTTCTACGACCGGGAGGAGGGCCCCTGGGCCGAGAGCGGCCTCGGGCCGACGCTCGACGCCGCGCCGTGGCTCACGACCGCCGCGCTCGCCTTCTGCCTCGAGCCCTCCGACAACGAGGTGCAGGTCGGCTGCCTCGGCACGTTGCACGCGAAGATCACGTTCCTCGGCCGCGCGGCCCACTCGGCGCGGCCCTGGCAGGGCGCGAACGCGATCCACGCCGCCGGGCCCCTGCTCGTGGCGCTCGGCGGGCTCGCCCCGGTCGACGTGTGGTGCGGCGGCCACCTCTTCCGGGAGGTGAAGAGCGCCACGCTCGCGCAGGGCGGCCGCGCCCGCAACGTGATCCCCGACCGCTTCGAGGTGAACGTCAACTTCCGCTTCGCGCCGGGGCGGGCCATCGCCGACGCCGAGGCCGAGCTGCGCGCGCTCGTCGCCGCCACGCTGCCCCCCGGGGCCGAGGCCCCCGAGATCGTCATCACCGAGCGCGCCCCCTCCGGCCGGGTCGTGACCGACAACCCGCACCTCCGGCACTTCCTCGCCCTGAACGGCAACCCGGTCACGGCCAAGCAGGCGTGGACCGACGTGGCCCGGCTCTCCGACGTGGGCGTCGACGCCGTGAACCTCGGCCCCGGTTGCTCGGCGCAGGCGCACCAGGCCGGCGAGTACGCCGAGGTCGGGCTGCTCCACATCGCGTACGATCAGCTCGTGCGCTTCCTCACGACCCCGCCCCCCACGACCCCGCCGCCCGCGACCCCGCCGTCCGGGACCCCGCCGCCGCCGGCTGCCCCGTGAGCGACACCGGGCGCGGCCCGCACGCGCCCACCGAGATCCCGCGCGTCCGGACCGTCGTCAAGCCTCCGTATTGGCTGATCGCCGCGGCCGTGCTGATCACCCTGCCGTTCCTCGGCAAGGCGCCCGCCATCGACGAGGAGGGCTACCTCTGGATCGCCGCGCACCTCGACCCGCTGCGCCCCTACGACTGGACCCGCGCGTGGCCGCCTTACGACACCGACGCCTACGCCTGGGCCCACCCGCCGCTGCACCTCCTCTGGCTCGCCGCCTGCTCCGCGCTCACCGGCCCCCTCGAGGCCGAGCCCGGCTGGCTCCTCCGCGCCGTCGCGGGCCTGCCGTGGGTCGCGCTGCTCGCGTTCAGCGTCGCCCGGTTCGCGGCCCGTGTCTGTCACCACCCGGGCCTGACCGCGGGGCTCTGGCTCGCGAGCCCGATCGTTGTGCTCGCCCTGCACGACACCTGGATGATCGACCTGCCCGCGGTCGCCCTCGCCACCTTCGCGATGGCCGCCTACCGCGAGGGCCTCGTCGCGCAGACGACCGCGTGGTTCGTCGCGAGCGGCCTCGCGCTCGGCCTCGCCGTCGAGACGAAGTACTCGATGGGGGTGCTCGCGCCCGTGCTCGCCGTGCACATGCTCCGCCTCGGCTTCCGGCCGTGGTTGTGGGTGGCGATGGCCGGGGTGGTCGTCGCCGTCGAGGCGCCGCTCTGGGCGCTCTACGGGCGGTTCCACCCGTGGGAGGTCTGGGCGCGTCGGGACGAGATCGAGGCGGGCGGCCTCGCCGGGCGTACCCTCGGCACGCTCGTCCGGAGCGCGCTCCTGGCCCTGCCGCTCGTGCTCGTGCGTGCGAACCCCCCGATGCTCGCCGCCGGGCTGGCCATGGCGCTCGTCGCCGTGGTGGGCGCGCGCCCGACCGAGATGCCCGTCGTCACCTCCACGTCGCTCGTCGTGCTCGCGGGCCTCGGCGCCACCCTGTTTGTCCGCGCCGCGATCGCCGTGTTCCGGAGCCCGGTGAAGCGCCGCAGGGGGGATCGGGGGGATCCCCTCCTGCTCGGCGGCTGGTTCGTCGCGAGCGTCCTCGGCGTCGCGCTGCTCCACAACTACGCCTCCGCCCGCTACCTGCTCCCCGCGGCCGCCCCCATCGCGCTCCTGCTCACCCGGAGCGGCGAGGAGGTGCCGTGGGGCAAGGCTCTCCTGCGCGTGTCGGCCGTGCTCTCGGGGGTGGTCGCGCTGGCCCTCGCCGTCGCGGACTACCGCTTCGCGGCCGCGGGCGTCGAGGTCGCTGAAGCGGCCGTGGCCGCGGTGGACGCCGCCGAGGCTCCCGTCACCGGAAACGTCGCCACCGGTGGGGGCGCGGTGCGCCGCTTCGCCGGGGAATGGAGCTTCCGGGGCGCCATGGAGTCCGCCGGGTGGGCGCGCTACCGCCCCGACGAGGTGTTGCCAGCGGGCGCCTGGATCGCCGTCGCCGAGAACGAGAGCCCCGGCAGCCTCGACACCAGCGTGCTCGAACCCCACCGGCACGTCGAATCGTCCGACACGTTCGCCCTGCGCGTCGTGGACCTCGCCGCGGGCATCGGCCTCTACGCGGAGACGCTCGGGCCCCTCCCCTTTGGCTTCGGCCGCGGGCCGCTCGAGGCCGCGACGCTCTACCGGGTGCGCGGCGCGCCGGTGGTGGGCGCGAAGGTCGGAGAGGCGGCGCCGGTCGAGGGCGCGGTGCCGGTCGAGGGCGCGGCGCCGTAGGCGGGCACGAGCGGCTATCCTGGCGGTCGAGGTGCCCCTCCGTGCACACCTTCCTCCTGCTCCTCCTCGCCGGCTGCCCCGCCCCCACGCCGGCCGACACGGCCGACACCGCCGGCATCGCCTGCGGTGACACGCTCATGTGCACCGGCGCCGCCGTGTGTGTCCGCGAGGGCTACGAGCCGACCTGCGAGAACGTCACCGACACCGCGGCCGAGTGCCCGGAGGGGACGACCGCGTCGCATTGCGGCGGCGACGGCCACCCGTGCTGCTGCGGCCCCATGCCCGATCCGACGTTCCAGTGCTACGAGCCGAGCGGCTGCGGCGACACCCCCACGTGCGACTGCGTCGAGGCGGCCTGCCCGGCGGACAAGGCGTGCTCGAGCCTGATCTCGGAGACGAGCGGCATGTTCTCCTGCGACGAGCTGCCGAAGCCGTAGGTGTAGCGTCGGGCGCCCCCCGCGCGCGGACGCGCGGGGCGGGTGTCTTCCGGGGTCGGCGCCGAGCGCCTCCGTCGGCCCGCCGGGCGCGGGCCGACGGGCGCGGGCGTTGCAATC
>JAKFCH010000201.1:0-57291 GCA_036676765.1 Deltaproteobacteria bacterium | reverse complement strand
CGGCCGGTCCCGGCGCGCTCGGCGCGCCGGACCGAGGCGCCTCGCGCCGAGTCCGCAGGACACCGACCGCCCGCCGTCCGCGGCGGGGGGACGCGCCCGGATCCGCGCCCCGAACCGTGGTCAGTCCCGAAGGTCCACGTCCGCCTTCGGGCGACCGCGGCCCTTCTCCAGCCGCTCCGCGATGCGCTCGAGGGCCTCGCGCTCCTTGTGGCTGCTCGTCGGCACGTCGATCCACTCGTAGATCGAGCCCGTGAACTCGAGGTTGGCGGAGATGATGTCCTTCTCCACCTGCTCGTGGTTGCGCACGCGCACCTGGGCGCGGCCGCTCTTGTCGCCCACGTCGATCGTCATGCGGAACCGCACCTTCTCGGGGATCCGGGTGCCGGAGTAGACGTTGAAGATGTAGTCCGACGCGCCCACGACCCACTCGGTCGAGATGAAGCCGCGCTCCTTGTCGATGATGTCGAGCGGGTAGAGGTCGGAGAAGACCTCGAGCGTCGCGTCCCACACCGCGCCGTTGCTCGCCTCGAACGTCGCCTCCACCGGGCGCTCCTCGTAGAGCGGCAGGTTGTCCTCGGGGAACGTGGGCGGGATGCAGCCACTGCTCAGGAGGACGGGCAGCGCGGCGAGGGCGCCCATGGCGCGAAGGGTGGCGGACGCGTGGGCACGGATCATCATGGCGCGCCGATCGTAGCACACGGATAGGTCGGCCAATCGAAAGGGGCGGTTCTGCGCGTCGCCATCGTCTGTTCGGCCCACGGCTTCGGCCACGTGACGCGGGAGCTCGTCGTCGCCGACGCGTTGGCCGCGCGCGGCGCGGACGTGACGATGTTCACGGCGGCGCCGCCCTCGCTGACGGCGCCGCCCTCGCCGAGGGCGGTGCGCCACGGGATCGTGCCGTGGGTGGCCGACGTCGGGATCGCCCAGCGGGACAGCCTCACCGAGGATCTGGACGCCACCCTCGACCGCCTGGAGGTCGTCGCGAGCGCGCGCGCCATCGACGCACTCGCCGCCGCCCTGGTCGGCTACGACCGCGTGGTGGTCGACATCGCGCCGCCCGCGCTCGAAGCGGCCCGCCGCGCGGGGGTGCCGGCGCTCGCGGTGGGGAACTTCGATTGGGCCTGGATCTATCGCCACTACCCGGCCCTCTCCGGCTGGGCCGAGCGGTTCACCGCGTGGCAGGCGCCCCACCCGGCGCTCTACCTCGCGCCGGGGCCGGCGCTCACGGGGTTCGCGTCCGTGGAGCACTTCGGCGTGGTCGGGCGGCGCGCGCCCGCCGTTCGCCTCGCGCCCCCCACTCGCCTCGCGCTCCCCGACGGCGGCCGGCACCGGTTCGTGCTCGTGTGCTTCGGGGGGTTCGGGCTCGACGGGATCGAGGGGTGGCTGCCCCGGATGGAGGGCGTCACGTGGGTGCACGCCCCGCCGATGGCGCGTCTGGAGCGGAGCGACGTGCGGTGGGTGCCCGACGTGCCGTTCCCCGCGCTCGTGGCCGGCGTGGACACGCTCCTCACGAAGCCCGGGTACGGCGTCCACGCCGAGGCCGCGCTGGCCGGCACGCCGATGGTGTGGGTCGACCGGGGCGCGTTCCCCGAGGCGCCGTGGCTCGAGGCGGCGATGGTGGCGCGCGGGGACGTGAAGGTCGAGGGCCGGGGTGCCGAGGCGGTGGCGACGGCGCTCCGGCGGCGATGGGCCGTGGGGCCCCCGGCGCCCCTCGGAGAGACCGACGCCGCCGAGCGCGTCGCGGCGCGGATCCTCGCGGGGTGAGCCCCTACACCGTCGCCTCCTCGCGCACCTCCCGCGCCACCGCGCGCTGCCCCTCCACGAAGCCGGCGAGGGCGTGCACCTCGAACGGCGAGCCCTCCGCCGCGACGACCCCGTGCGGCCGGGCCGTCTCGAGCGCCTGCCACGGCGCCCCGAACAGCACCTTCGGGTCGAAGTCGAGGCGCGGGCGCACGTCGCTCCAGACCCGCCACCGCGGGTGGTCCACGCGCAGCGAGAGCGGCATGCCGGACCAGTGTTTCCCGAACATCCACGGGCGGTTGAGCAGGAAGTCCTCGAACCCCGCCTCGGGTGCGGGGCCCGGCTCGCCCACGGTGGTCCAGGCGATGCGGTGGGCGCGGCCGCCGTAGGTGATCTCGTGCTCCTCCCCGGTGCGGCGGTAGGGCACGGTGGTCGTCGGCTCGTTCGCCGCGAGCCGGCTCATGCCGGTCATCATGGGGCGCGGCACGAACTGGCGGATGGTGCGGGTGCCGCGGCGGCGCCCGTCGCACACGTAGAGCCGAAGCGAGAGCTCGGGGACGCGCCGCTTGCCGGGGACCCGGACCCCGAGCACGCGCGCGTCGATGAGGTCGAGCGCGACGAGCCCCACCATGGCCCGGCCCTCCCATCGATCGGGGACCATGCCGGGCAACAGATAGGGGCGGAACAGGGCCTCGTCCACGGCCCAGGCTTGCACGAAGACGTTGGCCCAACGGCCGGAAAGGAAGGGTGTCATGCGCCCAAGGTAGGCACGGGCAGCCACCCGCGAGACAGTGGGGGAAGTCTGAAATAGACTGGTGGCCGTCCCTTGGAGTGACATGAACATCAGCGTCGTCGGCACGGGCTACGTCGGGCTCGTGGTGGGTGTGTGCATGGCCGACCTCGGCCACAACGTCACCTGCGTGGACAACGATCCCAAGAAGATCGCGGCGCTCCAGGACGGCAAGGTGCCCATCTACGAGCCGGGGCTCGAGCAGCTCCTGGATCGCAACGCCCGCGAGGGCCGGCTCACCTTCACCCAGGACCTCGCCGCCGCGCTGACCCACAGCCGCGTGGTGTTCGTCGCCGTCGGCACCCCCTCCGCGGCGGACGGCAGCGCCGATCTCTCCGGCATCTTCAACGTCGCGCGCCAGGTGGCGAAGAACGCCGAAGGCGACGTGATCCTCATCATCAAGAGCACCGTGCCCGTCGGCACCGCCGACAAGCTGCGCGAGGTGCTCTCCTCGGTGATGAACCACCGCTACGACGTGGTGTCCAACCCCGAATTCCTCAAGGAGGGCGCCGCGATCGACGACTTCCTCCGGCCCGACCGCATCGTCGTCGGCGTGGGGTCGCCCGAGGCGCGCAAGGTCATGGAGGATCTCTACGCGCCGCTCGTCCGCACCGGGAAGCCCGTCCTGTTCATGGACAACCGCTCGGCCGAGCTCTGCAAGTACGCGGCGAACGCGTTCCTCGCGACCCGCATCAGCTTCATCAACGAGATCGCCGCGCTCTGCTCCAAGGTCGGCGCCGACGTCGACATGGTGCGCCTCGGCGCGGGGAGCGACTCCCGCATCGGCGGCCGCTTCTTCTTCCCCGGCGCGGGCTACGGCGGGTCGTGCTTCCCGAAGGACGTGCGCGCCCTCGTGGAGACCGCCAAGGAGAACGGCATGGAGATGAAGGTCGTCACCGCCGTCGAGGCGGTGAACGAGCGCCAGAAGCACCTCCTCGCCGACCACGTGATCGACCGCTTCGGCAAGGATCTCTCCGGGTTGCGCTTCTGCGTCTGGGGGCTCTCCTTCAAGCCCGAGACCGACGACATGCGCGAGGCCCCCTCGCTCACCATCATCGACCGCATCCTCGCCGCCGGAGGAGAGGTCGTGGCCTACGATCCCGAGGCGATGGGCGAGGCGAAGCGCGTCATCAAGCACAAGATCACCTACGCCGAGCGCGCGATGGACGCCGCGAAGGGCGCCGACGCCGTGCTCGTCGTGACCGAGTGGAACGAGTTCCGGAGCCCCGACCTCACGAAGCTCAAGGGGCTGATGAAGCGCCCGATCATCTTCGACGGGCGCAACGTGCTCAACCCCGCCGAGGCCCGCCGGCTCGGGTTCGAGTACCGGTCGATCGGTCGGCCGTAGGTTTTCTTGGGGCGGGGGCTCCGCCCCCGCAACGCCCCGGATGCACCGTCGCGGTGGCGCCGCCCGCCGAGGTGAACCGTAGCGCGGAGGATGGGTGGGATCCTCGCATGTACGGTTCGGAATTCGCCTCGAACGTGAACCGTACGGCGGGGGATGGGTGGGATCGTCGCGCGTACGGTTCGGAATTCGCCTCGAACGTGAACCGTAGGGCGGGCGATGGTGGGGATCGTCGCGCGTACGGTTCAGACCGCGCGCGCGAGGCCTCCGGAGGGCGGCCGGCTGCGCCGGACGGTCCCGGCGCGGCAGCGGCGGACCAAGCGCGGCGCGCGCGCCCGCAGGAGGCCGGCCCCCGCGTGAGCGGGGGACGCGCCCGGACCCGCCTCCGCAAGGCCCCGAAGGCACGCGGCTGCGGGGCTCCTACCCGCCCTCGCCCGACACGAACGCCAGCTCGCGCTGCACGCCGTCGTCGGCCTGCCACGTCAGCGAGATGTCGGTGAGGACTTTGCCGAGGAAGTTCACGTTGAGCCGCGGCGGGCGGGCGTCGGAGGCCGGCGGGGTGAGCACGTCGTCGGCGCCCGGCACCCCCACCATCGACACGATCCCCAGGTCGTCCTCGTCACCCTGGTGGAACACCATCGACGTGAACGCGGTGGACGTGGCCCCGCGCACGACGGTGGCGCCATCGGCGGTCGCGAGGTCGAGCACCACGGGCACCTCGACCTCGTCGTAGCAGTAGAAGAGGTCGTAGTCGTGCGAGCCGAGGCCGTCGAAACCCTCGCGCAACGTCGCGTCGGTCAGCACGGCGGGGCCCTCGCCGCGGGTGACGGTCAGCGTCGCGTTGACGGTGCTTCCGCCCGCGCCGGAGAGCGGGACGGTGCGGGTGCCGGTGACGGCCGCGAGCACCTCGGCCGCGGTGAAGGGGAGGTCCCCGAGCGGGTCGTCGTCGGCGACATCGACGGTCGCGCGCGTGCATTCGTCGTCCCCGCAGGCCACGAGCACGGACAGGAAGAGCAGGGAGAGGCGCGTCATCGGGGCTCCAGGTACCAGGCGACGGTCTCGAGCGTGCCGTCCGAGGTCTCCACGCGTGCTTCGAGCGCGGTGACGAGGCCGTCCTCGTAGGTGACCCACACGTTCCCCGCGACGGGCGGGCCGTGGTTTCCGGCGGGTAGGCGGTCCACGGCCGGGTCGATCGTGTAGGCCACCTGGAGGGGCGGGGTGGGGGTCGAGTCGTGGAAGGGGAGGTTCGCGAGGGTGGCGGGGCCGGAGAGCGCGACCGCGTCGGACGCGTCGGCGCTGGCGAGGTCGATCCACACCGGGAGGGTCAGCTCGTCGGTGCAGTGCTGGTCCTCGCCGATCCAGGTGATCGCCCGGTTCTCGCCCAGGCCGGTCGCCTCCTCGACGACAGTGGCGTCGCGGAGCGCGGCGGCGCCGTCTCCGCGCGACAGGGCGAGGTCGAGGGGGAGCGGCTCGCCGCCGAGGCCGACGGCATCGACGCGCTGGGGGACGGCCGCCTCCGTGAGCAGGTCGTCGATGCGGAAGCCGAGGTCGAGCGGCTCGGACTCGGAGGGGACGCGCTCCGCCCACTCGCAGTGCATCTCGACCTGCTTCCAGCAGCCGAGCACGAAGAGGAGGATCATTCGACCTCCACGGCGGGGAAGTAGAAGCTGCCGTCGTCGTCGGCGCCGCGGATCTGCGCGTACTCGAGGCGGTCGTCCGCGAAGCCGAGCGAGGCGACGGGATCGTGGGGTGCGGGATCGCCGACGGTGCCGGCGCGGACGTGGCGAGCCGGGTCGTCGGCATGCATCTGCGAGGAGGCCTCCGCCGCGCCTTCGAGCGCCATGGAGAGGGCGCCGTCCTCGGTGGCGAAGGTGACGTCGACCGGCACCGTGAGCGTGTCGTCGCACATCACGTAGTTCAACTGGTACGAGTCGCCGATTCCGACGCGCAGCCGCTTGTTGTCGAACGGCGTGCGATCGGCGAAGACCGCGGCGCCGTCCGCGCGCGTGACCTCCAGCTCGCCGGTGACGACGGTGCCATCCGTGAGGCTGCCGGGGAAGGTGCGGCGGCCGGCGATGTCCGCGAGCACGTCGGCGGCGGAGAAGTCGATGTCGCCGAGGTCGTCGTCGTCGTCGTCGACTTCGGAGAGCTCCGTCTCGCAGCCGGGAGAGTGGTGGTAGCCGCAGCCCGTCGCGAGGAGCAGCAGGGGCGCGAACCGTGGCAAGCTCATCGGGCGGCCTCGGCGTAGAACGACAGCACCGCGTCGCCTCCCTCGACGAGCTCGAGGTGGAAGAGCCCCTCGTCGTCGAACAGCACCTCGACGTCTCCGCTCGGCTCGACCGCGGACCGGATCTCCACGACACCCACGCCCCGCTCGTTCCCCCTCGGCGACCGCGTGACGTTCACCTCCCCGCTCACGTCGATCCCGCCGTCGGTGGTCGCGAGGTCGGTGGTCGCGAGGTCGAGCGCGAACGGGATCGAGAGGAGGTCGTCACACGAGTAGTACACGAGGGTGCGGTCCTCGAAGAGGCCCAGTTTGAGCTCCTCGTGCGATTCCGTGGTGCGGACGAGGAGCACGGCCGGGGCGTCGGTGCGCTGCAGGTCCAGCTCCGCCGTCGTCACCGTGCCGTCCTCCAGCGCGGCGTCGAACGTGCGCACGCCCCCCACCGCCGCGACCACGTCGGCGACCGTGACGGGGAGGTGCTCGAGCGCTTCGTCGTCGTCGATCTCGCGCACGTCGGTGACGCACTCGGACACGGTCGCCACGTGGCAGGCGAACAGGAGCAACAGCATGGGGGCCTCCGCCAGGACGGCAAGCAAGGATGATGCCACGCCCCGCTCCGCGATGCCGAGAGCGCCACTCTCCGGAATCGGGAAAGAGGGTTAGGAGCGCCGCCCATGTCGCACCCTTCCGACCGCATCCGCAACTTCGCGATCATCGCCCACATCGATCACGGCAAGAGCACGCTCGCCGACCGCCTGCTCCAGGTGACCGGCACCGTGCAGGCGCGCGAGATGCGGGCCCAGTACATGGACAAGATGGACATCGAGCGGGAGCGCGGCATCACCATCAAGGCGCAGACCGCCGCGATGAAGTGGACCGCCAAGGACGGGCAGGAGTACGTGCTCGATCTGATCGACACGCCGGGCCACGTCGACTTCGGGTACGAGGTGAGCCGCGCGCTCGCCGCGTGCGAGGGTGTCTTGCTCGTCATCGACGCGGTGCAGGGCATCGAGGCGCAGACGCTGGCGAACGTCTACCTCGCCATCGAGAACGATCTCGAGATCATCCCCGTGGTGAACAAGATCGACCTGCCCGGCGCCGACCCCGAGCGCGTGCTCCAGCAGCTCGAGGACAACGTCGGCGTCGACATCTCGAACGCCCAGTTCGTGTCCGCCAAGACCGGCGAGGGCATCCCCGACCTGCTCGAGGCGATCTGCAACGCCATCCCCGCGCCCAAGGGCGACCGCGAGGCGCCGCTCCAGGCGCTCATCTTCGACTCGTGGTTCGACCCCTACGTGGGCGTCATCATCCTCGTGCGGGTGAAGCAGGGCACGCTCAAGAAGGGCGAGAAGATCAAGTTCATGGCGACCGCCACCCCCTACGAGGTGCTCAAGGTCGGCGTCTTCTCGCCCGAAGCCGTCGAGCGCCCCGAGCTCGCCGCGGGCGAGGTGGGGTACATCATCGCGAACGTGAAGACGTTGTCCGACGCGAAGGTGGGCGACACCGTCACCCACTTCCTCCGCCCGGCCGACGCGCCCCTCCCGGGCTTCAAGGACGTGAAACCGATGGTGTTCTCGGGCATCTTCCCGACGGACTCCGCCGCGTACGACGATCTGCGGCAGTCGCTCGAGAAGCTGCGCCTCAACGACGTGTCGTTCAACTACGAGCCGGAGACCAGCGACGCGCTCGGCTTCGGCTTCCGCTGCGGGTTCCTCGGCCTCCTCCACATGGAGGTCATCCACGACCGGCTGGAGCGCGAGTACAACCTCGACCTCATCACCACGGCCCCATCCGTCGTGTACGAGGTGCGCCTGCGCAGCGGCGAGCGGATGCAGATCCACAGCCCCTCGAAGCTCCCGCCGCTCGGCCAGGTCGAGGCCATCGAGGAGCCCATCGCGCGGCTCACCGTCCACGTGCCCGAGGCCTACGTCGGCAACGTGCTGAAGCTCTGCGAGGATCGCCGCGGCCGCCAGCAGAAGTTCGAGTACGCCGGCCCCGGCCGCGTCATCCTCACCTACGAGATCCCGTACGCCGAGGTCGTGTTCGACTTCTTCGACCGTCTCAAGTCGATCTCGCGCGGCTACGCGTCGATGGACTACGAGATCGTGCGGTGGGAGGAGGCGGATCTCGTCAAGCTCGACATCCTCCTCAATGGGGAGGCCGTCGACGCGCTGTCGAACATGTGCCACCGCTCGGTGAGCCACCACAAGGGTGCCGCGCTCGCGACCAAGCTGAAGGACTTCATCCCCCGCCAGATGTTCGACGTGGCGATCCAGGCCGCCATCGGCGTGAAGGTGGTGGCGCGCACCACGGTCAAGGCGATGCGAAAGGACGTGACCGCCAAGTGTTACGGCGGTGACATCTCCCGCAAGCGCAAGCTCCTCGACAAGCAGAAAGAGGGGAAGAAGCGGATGAAGTCGGTTGGTAGCGTCGAGGTGCCGCAGGAGGCCTTCCTCGCGGTGCTCCGGCTCGACGAGTAGGTCCCGGCCGACCTACCCCCGGTCGCCGCCCTGGAGCCGGATGAGCCGCTCGAGCGCCCGCTGCTCGGCGAGGTGGATGCGGGTCGCGAGATCGCGGAGCTCCGGATGGGTGGCCTGGGTCTCGCCGGCCATGGCCGCGGAGATGGCGCGCCGGTGCATCGGCGCCATCGCTTCGACCGCGGCGCGCACGTCGACGGACTGGGCCTCGAGCTGGACGACGCGGTCGGTGAGCCAGGCGAGGAGGGCGGCGTCGTCCTCGCGGCTCCGGTCCTCGCCGGTCGGCACGTCGACCGCCCGCGCCTCGCCCATGTCGATCTCCTGGCCCTCGGGGAGCCGGCGGCTCGCGCCGTACTCCACCACGTCCGGCCGGTCCCCGTGGGCGTCGCCCCCCTCCTGGAGCTGCCCCGTCGCGGGGGGCGTCGTGCGGGGGTCCTGGCCGCCGGTCCGGTCGAGGCCCGCCTGGCCCTGTCGCGCGGCGAAGTCCTGGGTGGTCGGGCCGAGCTCGGTGAGCGTGGGCGCCGACGCGAGCGAGGGGGCGGGGGCGTCCGGAAACCAGCGGGCCCGCAGCGCTCCGAGCTCGTCCCGCCAGCTCCGCGCGGCCGCGCGCTCCTCCTCGGCGTAGGCCCGGAGCTCGGACGTCGAGGCCCGGCTCGCGACGGCGTCGGCGAGCCGCTCGGTCAGCTGCATGTGCACGAGGAGGAGGTCGACGAGCCGGAGATCCCACGCGACGGTCGCCGCCATCCCCGGCGCCGTCGCGGGGCCCGCGTCCCGCGCGGTGGCGTCGCGGTCCTGGGGCGCGGTCGCCCGCTGCTCCGCCGGGCCCTCGGGCACCTCGCCGGGGCTCACCTCGGTCGGATCGCAGGCGAGCAACACCAGCAATGCTACGGTTCGCACGGCGCCTCCATCCCCCCTGGATAGGCACCCTCGGCGGGCCGGGGCCGCCGCGAGCGACCCGAGACAGCGCTTGACGTGGCGGCGTCCGACACTAGCTCCTCAGTGGGAACACACAGGGGGATCACATGTGGGGCCGAAAGGGGTGGCTCGGTGGGCTCGCCGTGTCCGGGCTCGTCGGATGTACGGGCGAGGTCGACGTGTACCTGGTCGACCGCTCGATCCCGGAGCCCGGCGGCGAGGTCGGCATCGCGACGTTCGCGCTGCCGCTCGAGGAGGTGGAGGCGAAGATGGAGGGAGAGTGGGTGCCGCTCGCGCGCGGCCCCGACCCCTACAACCTGCTCGACTTCTCCAGCGAGCCGACGACGGTGGAGCTCGTCGGCCTCCGCGAGGAGCCCGCGCGCATCGCCCACGACGAGCTCTCCTTGGGCTCGATCACCGCCTTGCGGCTCCAGCTCAGCCCGGGGGAGGTGATCTCGATGACGACGGACGAGGGCGTGATGCACTTCCTGTCGGTCCCCGCCGACGCCGAGGGCCGCTGGACGGTGGACGTGGAGATGGACATCGAGAAGGACACGGTCACCGAGCGGACGCTGGACCTGCGGGTCCGCGAGGGCCTCACCATCCAGGACGACGGGAGCTGGGCCTTCGTACCGGTGCTCGAGCCGGTCGGGCCGTAGCGCACCAAAGGGGGGTGCGGGATTCAGGACGGCGGCGGCGCCGCCGGCGGAGGGCCGGACGGCAGCGCCTCCGTCACGGGGAGGTCGATCTCGGGGGGCGTGCCGGTGTCGCTCACCTCGACGCCGGCGTAGCGCGCGATCGACGGCCAGGCCTCCAGCAGCGCGATGAGCACCGCGGCGAGGATGGGCCCCACGAAGGCCCCGAAGATGCCGAACAGCGAGATGCCGCCGAAGATGGAGACGAGGCTCACCATCGGGTGCATCTGCTGTCGGCCGCGGAGGATCGCCGGCCGGACGATGTTGTCGACCACGCCCGCGACGGCGCCGCACAGGAACAGGAAGAACATCGGCCAGGGGCCGCGCTCGACCCAGAGCCAGGCCATCCCGGCGAGGTAGACCGGCGCCACGCCGAGCAGGGGCACCCACGCGAAGATGAACGCGAGGCCGGCGGCCACGAAGGCGGCGGGCACCCCGAGGGCGAGGAAGGCGAGGAGGGTGACGGTGGCCTGGGCGCCGGCCGCGGCGAGGGCGGCGAGCACCACGGCGCCGGCGCTCTCACGGAACGAGAGGCGCAACACCTCCACGATCTGGGGCGGCAGCGGCACCTTGCCGGAGAGCCACACCGAGAGGCGCCGGCCGTCGACGAGGAGGAAGTAGAGGCCGAGGAGGGCGAGGCCGGCGTGCAGGAGCAGCTCCGGCACCTGCGCGACCCCGGCGAGCACGAGGTTGGTGACCCACGCGGCGGCCCGCCCCGCGGTCTGCTGGATCTGCGCTTCGAGGGCCTCCGGGTCGGAGAGCAGGCGCGCGGCCGGCCCCCACGACCGGACCCGCTCCACGAGGGCGTCGAAGTCGAGGATCCCGGACTGGGAGATGGCCGCCGGCAGCGCGATGGCCTCCTGGAGGGCCGCCCAGGTGAACAACGACACCGGGATCACGACGAGCGCGAAGATCGCGAGGGTGACGAGCCCCGCGGCGAACGGCGCGCGCAGGCCGCGCCGGCGGAGGCGCCGGTAGAGCGGGTCGGTGATCACCGCGAGGATCGCCGCCAGGAGCAGCGTCAGCGCGTAGGGGCGCAGGAAGAGGAACACCGGCGCGCCCACCACCACGAGCAGCAGGAGGAAGGTGTAGAGCGTGGTGCGCCGATTCCCCTCGCGGGTGGGTGACATCCCCGGGAAGCTAGGCCGAGGGGCTCGGGCGGCGCCGTCCCGGAACGACTCGTTGCACATCGTGCGCCGGGTCGAGCCGGCGCGCGGCGCGAAGGGCGCGGTTCAAGGGCGCGGGCGCCCCCCGCTCACTTCCGACCGAACAGCCCCTTCTTCTTCTTCTTCTGGTCCTCGGCGGGCGGCAGGGTCACGTCCTGCATGCTCACCTCGTTGTCCAACCCGCGGAACAACGCCTCGATGAACGCGTTCTCGACCGCGCTGAAGACCGCCGCCCAGGCGCCCACCTCGGGATCGTCGAGCTCGCCGGACAGCGGCACCTTGAGCGCCACCCGCCCGGTCTCGTCGTTCTGGAGCACCCCCTTGGCGCCTCCCACGATCGCCTCCCAGGCGATGCGGAGCGGGCCATCGCGATCCTCCTCCACCTCCTTCTCGAGGTCGAGCACCTTCATGCCCGTGAACATGGGCTTCACGTACCCGTCGAACCGGCCCTTCGCCGCGGCGAGCTCGGCGTAGACCTCCAGGGTGCCCGCCTCCACGTCGACCAGGGCGTGCGTCTTGATGAAGTCGTTGAGCCGGGTGACCGGGACCGCCTGGAGCTTCGCGTCCAGGTCGAACGTCGGCGTGTCCGCGTAGGGGTCCACCGCGGCGTGCAGTTGGAGCTGCCCGAGGTCCATGGGCCGCGCGGACGCGTCGACCGTCGCGATGAGGCTGCCCGCGAGATCCTGGCTGTTGGTGAGGTTGTAGGCCTCCACCCGGAGCTCGGCGAGCCGCAGGTCGACCGTGGGTTTCGTGGCCTTGGCGGACTTGTATTCCACGTAGTGGACATCTCCGTCATAGATCGCGAACCGGTTGATGTCGAGCGGTACGAGCCCCTTGACCTGGTCGCGCCAGTCGGTCTCCTTGCCCGATTGGTCCGACGCCTCGGTGGCGCCGTTGACGAAGTTGATCCGAGGGCGGTGCAGCTCGACCTCCGCCACCAGGGCCCCGTCGAAGAGCGCCTTCCACTCCACGGAGAGATGGATGGTGTCGATGTCGAGGAAGGGGAGGGGGGACGTCCCTCCCACCTTCGTCATCACGAGATCGTGGATGGAGTAGGCGCCGGCCAGCAGCGCGATGTCGATGTCCTCGACGTGACCGTGGTAGTCCGGGTTGGTCGCCAGCAGGTGGTTGACGTACCGCTTCACGATCTCCGGCAGCGCCAACCGCAAGCCGACGAGCAGCAGGATCACCGACCCGAGGACGATCCAACCCGTCCTCTTCCTTCGTGCGCTCGGCATGTCGCGCGTCTCCGATCTGCCTGTGTCGTAGCCCCCGGCGGCCGCGCACCGGGTCACCAGAAGCACCCGTCCGACACGCTCCGCACGGGTTGTGTGCTAGACCCGCTCAATCCTACCAACTGTCACCCAATGTCACCGCGTCGTGGATCCCGGCGGTGCACGGGACTATCGAAGCTCCGTCGACGCACCGTGGAGCGACATGCCAAAGGTCCTTGGCCAGGTGACAGGGATGTTGAAGGAGACCTGGAAGTCCTGGAACGCGCACGACGCGCCGCGCATCGGCGCCGCCCTCGCCTACTACACCACGTTCTCCATGGCGCCGATCCTCGTCATCGCCATCGCCGTGGCAGGCATGGTCTTCGGAGCCGACGCCGCGCGTGACCAGGTGAGCGACCAGATGCAGGGCATGCTCGGCGCCACCGGCGCCGAGGCGATCGAGGACATGATCCTCAACGCCCGCTACGACGGCGGCGGGGTCGTCGCGACGATCATCGGGACCGTCACGTTGCTGCTGGGATCGAGCAGCCTGTTCGCGGAGCTCCAGAGCGCGCTCAACCTGATGTGGGGCGCGCCTCCGCCGCGGAAGACCGGCATCATGAAGATGATCCGCACCCGCTTCCTCTCGTTCGCGATGGTGTTGGTCATCGGGTTCCTGCTCCTCGTGTCACTGGTGATCAGCGCGTCGCTCTCCGCGTTGGGAGATGTCCTCGGCGGCTTCGTCTCGACGCCTGTGGTCGCCCAGACCCTCAACGTGGTCATCTCGCTCGTGGTCACCACCGCCCTGTTCGCCCTCATCTACAAGGTCCTGCCGGACGTGAAGATCGCCTGGTCCGACGTCGCGGTGGGGGCCTTCGTGACCGCGCTGCTGTTCGCGCTCGGCAAGCAGCTCATCGGGCTCTACCTGGGCAACAGCAGCATCGCGTCCACCTACGGCGCGGCGGGCTCGCTCGCCGTGATGCTCGTGTGGATCTACTACACCGCCCAGCTCATCCTGTTCGGCGCCCAATTCACCCAGGTCTACGCACATCGTCACGGATCCAAGTGTCCCGTGGCGACGAACGCACCCGCCCTCGCGGCGGGTGCCACTCCCCAACCAAACGGAAGGTAGAACATGTCCCTCCTCCTCCTCGCCCTCTTCGCCTGTGCTCCCAAGCACGAGTCCGTCGCCGTCACCCACCACGAGGCCGCGCCGGCGCCCGAGCCCGCGCCGATGGTCGTCGAGGAGAAGGTCGCCGAGGAGGATCTGCTCGTCCCCTCCTCGGGTCTCACTGCCATCGCCCAGCTCGAGCCGGGCTCGGGGAGCGGGGTGGGGGGTGCGGTCGCGTTCACCCAGTCCGACAAGACGTTGAAGGTGGCGATCAACCTCACCGGCGCCGCGCCGGGAACGCATGTCCTCCGATTGCGTGACGGCGGGAGTTGCACCTTCTCCCAACCCGCCGCGGGCCCGCAGATCGAGGATCTCGCCGTGGTGACCGCGACCGACGACGGCCTCGCCCACGCCGACATCACGCTGACCAACCTGTCCCTCGCCGACGGGGACCACGCGGTCCTCGGAAAGGTCGTGATCGTGGACGACGGCCAGGCGTGCGGCGTGGTGGTGGCGGCGCGCTGATCCGAGGCGCGGATCCGACGTGCTGATCCGATGCGGCGGGGGCCCCGTCAGTCCAGGACGGTGAGCCCCACCGAGACGCGTCGGGCGAGGGGGCGGTTCGGCCGCCCGTCCAGCGCCTCGACCCGGATCCGAGCGGTGTCGCCCTCGCACGCCCAGGCGGGGAGCGGCACGACCGTCGGGTTGTAGACGCGCACGGTGGCGACCGGGCTGCGGTCGCACCCCCACGCGACCGTCACGAGCTGCCCGTCGTCGGCGGGCGGCTCGACGACGAGGGCGAGGGCGAGGCCGGCCGCTTGGTCGCGTGGGATCGGGCGGCTGATCTGGCGCAGGGCGGACGGCCCCTCGTCGAACGTGTCGAGGGAGAAGGGCGCGAAGAGCGAGGCGGGGAGGGCCTCGAGCATCGGGTCGGCGGGGTTGCGGCGCGCGGCGGTCGCGGCCACGCGGGCCGCGGTGACGAGGTGGCCCCGGCGCGCCTCGGAGAGCGCATAGTGCCACGTGAGCGGCCCCTGCGAGGGGTAGCGCCCCCAGAGCGCGGCCCAGCGCGCGGCGATCTGGTCGGGGGTCGGGCGGGCCTGGGTGAGCCGGTAGCGGAGGGCCGTGCCGTGCGGGTAGAGGACCGGCACCGCGACCGGGAGGCGGACCCACGGCACGGGGCGGGCGAACCCGTCGTTCCCGTACTTCATGCGCCGCACCAGCGCGGGGGCGCCCGCGCCGGAGAGCTGGGCGCGGACCCTCGCGTCGGCGCCCTCGGCCTCGACCCAGGCCAGCGCGATGTCGCGGTGGGTGAGCCCGACCGAGTCGATGATCCGCACGCCCTCGATGTTGCCGGGCATCCCCACGTCCTCCAGGACGACCCCGCCGCCCCACGGCGCGCTCTCGATGATCCAGACGATGTCCTCGAGCGTGGGGGTGTCCAGGGCCTCGCCGAACCACCGGGTGGGTGTCGTGAGGACGCCGGCGTCGCGGACGGAGATCCCCTCGTGGTTCGGCTCCAGGAGCGCCGCGAGGCCGACGAGGCCGAGGAGCCCGACCAGGGTGGCGCGTCGCAGCCGGCGGGGGCGGGCGCGCGCGGTCCACGCCACCGCGGTCGCGCAGACCCCGGGCACGAGGTGGCGGGCGTGGCCCATCCAGTCGGCCTCCGCGCGGAGCTCGACGAGGCATTGCACGAGCAGCGGGAGGAGGGCCAGCGGGCGCGCGGGGAAGGCGACGAGGAGCACGGCGCCGATGCCGCCGGCCGTCGCGAGCTCCCAGGACCACTGGCCCCATTGCCGGCCGAAGGGATCGTTCGCGGCCATCTTCACGAGGAACGGCGTCGGGAGCACGTGGCCGAAGTACCCGACGCGGAGGGCGTGCCAGGCGACGAGGGCGAGGCCGGCCGCGAGGACCGCGCGGCGCTCGCGCGGACCGCCCCGGAGCGTGGTCAGCGCGGCGCCGAGCGCGAAGTGGAGGTTGCCCTCGGGGTGGGCCGTCGCGGAGAGCCAGAGGGCGCCGACGCCGGCGGCGGGTCCGAGCCGGGCCGCCGGGCCGCTCGGGACGAGCACGCCCGCCCAGCCGACGGTGAGCAGGAGCGCGTAGAGCGTCGTCTCCATGCCGGCGAAGGTCCACCACCCGAGCGGCTCCCAGGTGGCGAGCGCCGCGAGCACGATCAGCCCCGCCGGGCCCCGGGGCATCCGCCACGCCGCGAACGCGACCAGCGCGGCGCCGCTCGCGGCGGCCAGGAGCTTCACGAACAGGTTCGCGTCCGCGCCTCCGAGGGCGATCCACGCGGTCGCGATGGCGAGCTGGAGGAAGCTGGAGCACGCCTCCACCACCTCGCCGGAGCTCCACCGGGGCAGCCCGGTCTCCACCCACTCGTGGGCGAACGCGAGGGTGATGAGCTGATCGTCGATCTGCCGCGGCCACGCGGGCGCCCCGAACCACGCGAGCACCGCCACGGCGAGCGCCGGGACGGCGATCCCGCGGCTCACGAGGCGGGCGGGGGAGGGGCGGGCACGCACGGGCAGGCCCGTAACGGCGTCGGTACGCCACGGCACGGGGAGGATCGCGGCTACACTACCGCTCTCCCGGCGGCCCCATGCTCTTCCTCCTGCTCTCCGCGTGTAGCGACTACGACCTCGCGCCCAAGGACAAGGAGCCGGTGTTCGACGACGGGGACACCGCCGGGACGACCGACACGGACATCGCCGACACCGACACCGACACCGCGCCGCCGGTGGACACCGCGACGTGCGCGGACCAGGTGTTCCCGGGCGGCCCGCTCGCTGCGCGCGACGAGTGCGGCTCGTCCACGACCGTCGGGAGCTTCGAGCCCGTCGAGGAGTGGGCGTGGGAGTCGTTCGACACCTCCCCGTCCTCGAACAACGTGATGATGACGCCCATCGTGGTGTCGCTCACCGACGACGATGGAGACGGCGATGCGGACAGCGCCGACATCCCCGACATCGTGTTCGTCACGTACACGGACCAGGACTGGAGCGACGCCGGCGTGATCCGGGCGCTCAGCGGCGACGGGAGCGCCGAGCTCTTCAGCATCCCCGGCGAGCTCGTCGACGGGTGCTCGGGCCTCGCCGCCGCCGATCTCGACGGGGACGGGTGGGTGGAGATCGTGGCGGTCACCTACGACAAGAAGGTCAAGGCGTTTTCGGCGGACGGCACGCTCCTCTGGACCTCTGGTCAATACGCGGCCAACCTCGGAACCTACGCGTCGACGCCCGCCATCTCCGACATGGACGGGGACGGCTCGCCCGAGATCGTCGTCGGCAGCCTCATCCTGAACAGCGATGGTTCCCGGCGCGGCGCGGGCTCGCGCGGCATCGGCGCGAACGGGATGTACGGCACCACGTCGTTCGCGGTGGACCTCGACGGGGACGGCGTGCAGGAGGTCGTCACCGGCAACGCGCTGTACGATCCCGACGGCAACGCGCTCTGGTACAACGGCGAGGCCGACGGCTACGTGGCGGTGGCCGACTTCGACGCGGACGGCGTGGCGGAGATCGTCGTGACCGCGAACGCGCGCGTCCGCGTGCAGGACGTGGACGGGACCGTCTGGTGGGACACGGCCATCCCGGGCTCCTACGGCGAGTTCGGCGGGCCCCCGACCGTCGCCGACTTCGACGGGGACGGCGCGCCCGAGGTGGGGGTGGCGGCCAACTCCACGTACACCGTGTTCGAGACCGACGGCGCCGTGCTCTGGCAGGTCACGACGCAGGACGGCTCCTCGGGCGTGACCGGGTCGGCGGTGTTCGACTTCGAGGGGGATGGCATCGCCGAGGCGATCTACGGCGACGAGACCCGCCTCTGGGCCTTCGACGGGCCCGACGGCGCGGTCAAGCTCGAGTCCCCCGACCACACCAACTGGACGGTCATCGAGTACGCCCCCATCGCCGACGTGGACGCCGACGGCGAGGCCGAGATCGTCGTCCCCAACGGCCTGCACCCGTCCTACGGCGGCACCGCCCGCCACGGCATCTCGGTCATCGGCGACTCCGCCGGCTCGTGGCGGTCCGGCCGGCGCATCTGGAACCAACACGCCTACCACATCACCAACGTGGACGACGACGGTGGCATCCCCGCCACCGCCGACCTGAATTGGGAGACCTACAACAACTTCCGATCGGGTGACCTCTCGGCGGCGGTGGGGGGCGGGCTCCTCCCGAACCTCCGGGTGAGCGTGGAGGACGTGTGCATGACGGAGTGCCACGACGGGCGGATCCTCGCGTGGGTGCAGGTCGGAAACGACGGATCCACCGATGTCGACGGGCCGGTGAACCTCTCGCTCTGGGGCGAGACCGACGCCGGGGTCGTGTGGCTCGGCGAGCAGACCGTGGGCCCCGTGCCCGCCGGCGCCTGGCTCGACGCCGTCGAGTTCGACGTGGTCGGGGTCGACACCGCGGCGCTCCGGGCGGTCCAGGCGCGCGTGGACGATGGTGACACGTCCGACGGCGATTGGCAGGAGTGTGTAGAGGACGACGACAGCGATCGGTGGACGGACGTGGCCTGCCCCTGACGCGCCCCGCTACGCGCCCGCCTTGCCAAGCGCCTCCGCCAACCCCGCCACCAGCGCGAGCCGGGCCTTGGGTGTGTCCGCGGTGATGGGGAGGCCCGCCGCGAAGGCGATCAAGGCGGCCCACGGGCCGTCGGCCTCGGTGGTCGCGAAGGCGGGCCACTCCGGCCGCCTCCCGGCGACCCACGCCTGGATCACCACGTCGATCGCCACGTCCGGCGCGGGCGCCCCCACCCACGCCGCGTAGAGCTTGCCGGCGCGCTCGGCCAGGGCCCGCTCGCGCTTCCCCCGGGCGCCGGACGCGCGCTTCGCCTCGTCCTCCCGACGCTTTGCATCACGCCGGGCCTCCCCCTCCACCACGTGCTCCACCCGCGCGCCGGGGAACCAGCCTCGGAGCTGCGCGAGCGTGGCGTCGCCGCCCTCGACGACCCGCTCGCCCTTGCGCGGCGGCGCCGCCCCGGCGGGCCCGACGAGGAGGCGCTTGCGGCCCTTCAGGGCGGACTTGATCCCGCGCAGGTCGATCGCCTTGCCGGTCGTGTCGATCAGCACGGGCACGCTCTCCCAGGGGGAGAGCGGCGCCCCGAGCAGCGCGTCGAGGTCGTGCGCACACGCGGCGAGCGCCCGCCCGAGCCGCGCTTCGAGCCGGGCGGGATCCGCGGTCGCCTCGCGCCGAAGGAGGGCCTCGGCCGCCCCGCGCAGCGCCACGATCGTGTCGGCGTCGAGCCGCGCGACGCGGAACGCGGCGTCGGTCTCGAACGGGCCCTCGATCCAGCCCGCGATCCCGGGCACGGGGGTGAGGATCTCGACGGTCGCGCCGTCCACGCGCACCGCGATGCCCGCGCCCGTGTCGCTCCGGGCGGGTGACGCGGGCTCCTGGAGCCACACCGCGCCGCCGCCGCCGGGCACGGGGACGGCCTCCACGTCGGCGTGCCTCGGGGTCGCAGGGGCCGGGCCGCGTGTCGACGCCCGCCGCGCCGCACCCTCCGTCTCCTCGCCGAGGGCCCCGGTGGCGTCCTGGAGCGCGCGGAGCCGCTCGACGATCGCGCGTTCGGCCGCCCCGAGTGCCCAGACCCGACCACGGGAGGCCATCGGAACGCCGCTCACGTCGGGCGCTACCGACCGGACGGGGGCGTGCGCTAGGACGGCCCCGAGGTGCCCGAACGCGCCGGTGCAGTCGCGGAACAGCGGGAGCGCGGCGAGGCGCGCCAGCAGCGGATCGCCGACGATCCGCGCGAGGGCCGCGTCGTCACGCACCCCGACGGTGACCCGGTCCAGCGCCGTGAGCAGCGCCTCCCAGGGCGGCGCGGTGCCCGCGTGCGCCCGGCCCTGACCCTCGGCCGCCTCGATCAGTTGCGCGAGCACGGCGCGCGACCGCTCGACGAGCCGTGGCCGGACTTCACCCGCGCACGCGGGGAGCAGGCCGGTCCAGAGCGGATCCACGTCGGCCTCCGGCACCTCCACCCACCCCACGATCGGCACCGGGCCGTTCGAGGCGAGCGTGACCAGCGGGACGCCCTGCCGGCGCACCTCCACGGCGTCGAGGCCGCCGGCGTAGCCGACGTGGGCGTCGGACGACACGACGGCGTGGCGCGCGGCGACGTCGGGGGCCCGCACGCGGTGCCGGAGGGCGATCGGGGAGAGGTCCACGAGCGAGAACCGCGCCGAGAGCCGCTCGTGGAGCCACGGCCCCACGACGATCGGCGGCGCGCCCGCCACGAACGGGGGCCCGCCCGGCGGGACGACGCCGACGCCGCCGCTCCGGCCGCGGGCATCGAGCTCGGCGGCGGAGATGGTCCCGCCACCGAGCAGCGGGAACAACGGGAGGTCCGCGCCGGGGCCGCCTCGGTCGCCGAGGACGTACGCGACCACCCACGCGGCCTCTCGCGTCGGATCCCCCCCCGTGGCGGCATCGAGCCCCCCCTTCACGACGCCTTCGGTGAACCGCGCCGCGAGGGCTCGCGCGGCTTCGAGCAGGGCCGCGTGGGCGGTGTCCCGGTCCGTGCCGGCGGACCAGGTCCGGAACGACCGGTCCGCGCGCACCGACGCGCCCGTCACGACCGCGGCGGCCGGCGCGGGGAACGGCACGGTGACGGTGTCGAGCGGGAGCCCGTTCACGAGGGGGAGGATCCCCAGCCCGCCCTGCCAGTGCACCGGGCGCAGCGCCACCTCTCCCGTGAAGCCCGGGCCGCTGATCGGCGCGCGGACGAGCACCTCTCCGTCGACGACGGCGTCCCGCCGTTCGAGCGAGCGGCGGCGCGCCTCGCCCTCCCGCCACGCCGCGAGCGCCGGGCCGCCCGGGTGCACGACGAGCGCGAGCGCGCCGAGGGAGCGCAGCGTCCAGGGCTCCTCCCGCACGTACCAGGGGGTGTCCGTCGGGCCGGGCGGGGTGTCGGCCGGGAGGTGCCACACCGGCCCGGAGGCGGTCGCGTGGGCGAGGGCGTCGCGGGAGACGAGCCGGCCGTCGAGGCGGGTGTAGAGCGGGAGGCGCGCGATGCGATCGCGGAGGGTGGTCTCGGCGCGGGTCCGGTCCTTGGCGTCCTCGAGGCGCGCGAGCACGCCGCGCCACGTCGCGCGCTGGTCGGCCGGCACGTCTCCCCCGTCGCCGAGGGCATCGAGGGCGCGGCCCGCGACGTCGTCGAAGCGGGTGCGGGCCTTCTTCAGGTACGGGTGCAGGCGCTGCGGCTCCCGGAGCTCGGTGAGCGCGGCGCTGGGCGTGATCGCGCGCCCCTCGACGATGGCGAGCACGCCCAGGCTCTCGCCGCGGTCCCGGGTGGCGAGCACGCGGTCCCGCCACCGCGCCTCCACCCGCATCACCCCCACCCGATCGGGATCGGCGGGCAGCACCCACCGCACGCGCACGCCGTCGTCCTCCTCGGTCAGCTCGGCGAGGACGCCCGGCTCCACGACGCGGGGGCGCGCGAGGTAGGCCGCGAGGTGGCGCGTGGCGTCGGCGAGCTCGGCCTCGCCGACGCGGATCGCGCGCGGCGCGACGGCCTCCAGCGCCCCCTGGAGCGCGAAGGTCACCACCACGGCGTCGTCGAAGCCGGGGACCTCCCCCGGATCGCGCGGCAGGAACTTGATCCGCGCGGCCTTCCGGTCGGAGGCGCGCGCGCGGAGCCCGGCGACGGTGATCGGATCGCCCGCGACCGTGCGGGTCAGCGTGCGCGACTCGGCCCACGCGGGGACGTCGGCGCCGCGGGCCATGAGCCAGCCGAGCACGGGGGCGGGCGGCTCGCCCTCTCCCGCGTCGTCCCACGCCGCGCGCGCGAGGGCGTCGACCATGGGGAGGAGCGCCCCGGCGAGCGCCCGGGCCGTGTCCTCCGAAGCGAGGGCGTCGTGCGCGCGGTTCACCTCGAGCGTGGGGTGGTCGAGCACGCCGACGACGCCGCCGAGCCCGAGCGCGGGCGACACCGTGCACACCGGGATCCCGGCGCGGAGCAGGTCGATGCGCGGCGGGCGTGCGCTCCCGTCGAGGCCGAGCTCGCCGGTGTAGCCGCCGGTGCCGACGGCGATCCGCGGGGTGACCGGTGGATCGAGGACCGCGACGCGTCTTGGCCCGGCCCGTCGGGCGGCGCCGCGGATGTCGTCCCCGAGGGTGGCGCGGCCGTCCCGCGCCCGCGTGCCGAACCAGCCGAGCCACGTCGGGATCAGCGCCTCGGGGACGACGAGCACCTCCCGCGCGAGGGCGGGCGGGCAGTCGCGCGGCACGGCGGCGACGAGGATCCACACGTGGGCGGCCTCGTCGAGGAGCTGGGGGAGGGAGAGCCGGCGGCCGTCCGCCCCGGTGAAGGCCGGGGCCCGGAGGAGGCGGTCGTTGGGGCGCGCCTGGAGGAGCCCGTCGAGCTCCGCGCGCGCCTTCGCCCCGTTCGCGCGCACGGCCGCGGTGAGGACGGCCATCGCGGAGGGCGCGAGCGCCGCACCCTGGGCGAGGCGCTCCACGTGGCTCGTCGCGAAGCGGACGGCGCGGGCGAGCAGCTCCGCCTCGGCGGCGGCCCGGGTGGCGTCCGCCTCGACGCGGCGGAAGCCCTCGTCGGTCCTGAAGCCGCGGTGGTCGAGGATGGCCTCCATCGGGCCGGCGGGGGAGGGGAGGGCGACCTGGTCGACCGCCATGCCGTCGATCCGGAGGTGGACGAGCAGATCGGCGGCCCCGTCCCCCTGGTGGGAGGCGCCCTCGCGGAACCGGACGGCGCCCCGGAGCGGCCCCTCGGTGAAGACGAGCTGGTGGGGCGCGCCGGCGAATTCGGGGGGGCGGCGCTCGGCGGCGGCGAGGTCGCGGCGCGTGCGGCCCTCGGCGCGCGTCCGGAGCTGGGCGGTGAGATCGGGGAGCCCGGGGCAGAGGGCGTCCAGCCACGGGCGGCTCGTGACGGAGAAGGCGGCGCAGCCATCGCCCATGCCGAGCAGCCCGGGCTCCTTCAGCGTGCCCTTGGGGCCGGGGAAGGCGCGGAGCTCGTTCGCGGACCAGGGGATCCCCGCGAGGTCGGTCAGCACCGGCAGCGCCGCGTAGCCGCCGAGCGGGCGCCCCTTGTCCGCCAGCCACACGGCCGCCTCCGCGAGCTGCGCGCGCCACGCCGGCGTCTCCGCCTCCGGGTGGGTCGGGGCGAGCTGCGCGTACCTGACGAGGAGGGCCGCGATCGCGGCGTCCAGGGCGGCCACGAACGTGGTCCAGGCGGCGTCCTCGACCACCTTCCCGCGCGACGCGTCGAGGGTGAGCGCATCGCCCCCGAGCCAGCCCACGATCCGCAAGCGGCCCACGGGGCGCTCCAGGCGCCCGACGACGACGCCGCGGCGGACCACGTCGACGTGCGCGGCCCGGTCGGAGGTAAGCCACAACGCACCCTTGCCGGGCGCCGCCCACGCGGCGGCCCCCTTCGGCGGCGTCGGCGCCACGAGGGGCGAGCCGCCGACGTGCACGGGCACGGGACACCAGCGCGCGGCGGCGCGGAGGAGGCGCGTCTCCTCGGGGTCCCGGAGGGGCAGCAGCAGCGCCTCCGCGAGGGAGCTCACGGTGAGCCGCTGCCGGACGTGCACGCGCGTGCCCGTGACCCCGTGGGCGTGCTCGACGGCGAGGGTCTCGGCGGGATCGTCCACGGTGAGGCGGAGCGATGGCGCGCCCCCGCGGTCCAGCCGCACCCAGCGGGGGGCCTGGCCGAGCGCGCCGAGGATGCCGACGGCGAGGTGCTGGAGCATCTCGGCGCGGGCGGTGGTCGGGCGCGCGAAGAGGTGATCGAAGATCCCGTCGAGCTCCTCGCGCGTCGGGCCGTCGCCCTCCCAGGAGAGCTCGAAGTCGTCGCTGTCGTTGCGGATGTCGATGCGGGTGGCGCCCGCGGCCACCGCGGCGGCCACGAGCTCGAGCGTGTAGGCGCGCGGGTCGGCGAGCTGGAAGCGCTCCATCTTCTCGAGCGCGCGGCGCCGGTCGACGCGGAACCGCCCCTTCGCGAGGACCTCCTCGCTCACGACGGCACGTCGGCGCGCGGCGTCGCGTCGGGGGGCCGGGAGAGGGCCCGCGCCAGCGTGTCGACGAGGGTGGCGTCGCGGGGGTCGAGGCCGGCGGAGACGCGCGCCGCGTGGAGGAGGAGGGGGGCGCCGAGGGCGGGCGGGAGAGCGGCGAGCCGCGCGACGAGCGGGTGGCCGACCGCGACGTAGAGGGGGTGCGCGGCGCGAGGGGATGGAAGGGTCGTCGGGAAGAGCCCCGGGGCCGGGGCCGAGAGCGCCATGCGGCCGGCGAGGGGGGCACCGTCGAAGCGCGCGGGGACGAGGGCGGCCCCGGCCGCGCCGAAGAGCGGGCCCACGGCACCCGGCGCCTCGATCGGCGTGACGATCGACCATCCGGAGGCGGCCGCGCGCACGTCCGCGCCCAGGATCCGGGCGGCGAACTGGAGGTGCGGATCCGCGTCGGTCGCCGCGAGGATCACCGGCGTGCCTTCCGCCGCGACCGCCGCGGCGATCGGGCACGCCGACGGGGCCCACCAGACGGTCATCCGGGCGCCGCCCAGCCGGGCGAGCCACCCCTTCGTGGCGCGGAGGCTGGCCAGGGAGAGGCCGCGGGGGGCGCTCGACGGGCCGTGGCCCGGGAGGAGCGGCGCGTGCTCCTCCCAGGACCACGGCACTTCCGGGGCGATGGCCGCGTACAGGCGCGCGGCGCGCACGCTGTCCCCGCCGAGGGCGGCGGCCTCCGCCTCGGCGTGGACCGCCGCCCCGAGGACGGTGCGCGAGAGCGTGTGGAGGCGCGCGAGCACGGCGTCGTAGTGGCGGTCGCGGATCACGTTGTCCCGGGTGAGCGTGTGCTCCAGGTGGCGCCCGGCGACGCGGAAGCACACCCCGGGGACCGCGCCGTGATCGCCCTCCCAGAGGGTGATCCCCCGGTTGTAGAAGCCCACGGGCGGCGCGAGGGCGGCGTGGGGGCCGAGCACCACGTGCATGCCGTCCGACTCGTCGACGACGATGACGGGCGCCTCGACGGTGAAGGGCTCGGCGACGGGCGTGGGGTCCCACGCCTCGTCCGTGCCGGCGGCGGAGAGGGTGATGGCGGCGTCCGCGTAGCGGCACCAGCGCGCGGTCGCGGCGCGGATCTGGCGGGCGTCCTCCGTGGCCGCCTTGCGCCCGCGGGGGAGGCGCAACGTGACGGTGGTGCCCTCGTAGGGGTCGGCGAGGCGGGAGAGGGTGTAGCTCCGGCCGGCGTCGAAGGTGACGCGGTGCCACACGCCGTCGCGCCCGGTGTCGACGACGACCTCCACGGGCTCCATCGCGAAGATGGAGGTGAACCCGATGCCGAACTTGCCGATCTTGGTGAGGTCGTCCTCCTTCGTCGAGCGGAACAACGTGAGGAGGTAGCCCTCGATGATCGGGCGATCCATGCCGTCGCCGTCGTCCGCGACCTCGACGCGCAGCTCGCGCCCGTCGAAGGCCATGCGGATGTCGATGCGGGCCGCGCCCGCGTCGAGGCTGTTCTGGATGAGCTCGCGGATGAACGTGTAGCGATCGGCGAACTGCTGGACGAGCGCGTCCAGCACCTCGTCCGCGGCGCTGCCGCCGACCGACACGTGGCGGCCCTCCCGGCTCCGACGGCGATCGCCGCTCACGCCTCGCCCCGATACCCGTACACGAGCCCGCGGCTGCCGAGCGATCCGAGCCACGCGCGCACGAGCGGCACGTCCGCCTCGACGGCCGCCCACTTCCGGCTCCGGGCGAGACCGAACCGTTGGGAGGCCCCCGGCAGGACGACCGAGGTGGCGAGCGGATCGTCCACCCGGCCCTCGGAGAGGTCGATGGAGGCGCGCTCCAGGCACGCCGAGAGCAGCGGACCGCGGAGGGCGAGCGCCCGCAGCACCGCGGGCCCGCAGCCGGGATCCCCGTGGGGGAGGAGCGGATCGCCGGGCGCGAGCGCGCCGGGGCCGACGACGCCGCGCACGACCTCCTCCACGTCGAGGCCCTCCTGGTCGCGGAGGACCGCGAACGCCAGCGCGGCGTCCTGGGTCGAGAGCAGCTCCAGCTTGCGTCGGAAGCGTTCCGCCGCCCGGAGCGCGAGCTCGCCGACGCTCACGACGCGGCCGGGCCGGTCGGCGACCACCAGCGAGTACCGGGAGACCGTGGCGGTCGCGATGTCCAGGCGGTCGACGCGCACGGCGTACGACGCGCGGTCGCCGTCGACGTTGCGGAGCGCGACGTGCACCTCCCGGGCGGGGAGCAGGCTCCGGTCGGGGGGATGGACGCCTCGGTCGTTCGGGCCTCCATCGGTCGGAGGAGGGCCCCCCGTGTCCGGTCGGCCGCCTTCGGTCCGAAGCTCGGCCTCCACCCGCACGCGCATCCACTCCCGCGCCACCGGGAGCGCGCTCGCGCGGTCGACGCGCAGGCCGGTCGGGGCCGAGGCGGCGGCGGCGGCGAGGTGGTCCCGCACGCGCTCCCAGGGCGGGAACTGGCGGTTGAGGCGCAACGCGTCGAGCGCGCGCCCGAGGAGGGCCGCCCAGCGCTCCGCGACGGCGTGCGCGAGCACGAGCGGAGGGCGGCCGGGCTCACCCACGGCGACCCTCGAGGAGCGAGGCGATCTCGGACTCCGCGGCGGCCCGCGCCGGGTCGGTCGGCGCGAGGAGATCGGGCGCCTCGGCCAGCCGGTCGAGCCGATGGAGAAGCAGGTCGGTGCCCTCCCGGGCCTGCAGGTGGACCCGCCCGACGGCCCCGCGGAGGGTGTCCATCCCGGTGGCGAGGCTCCGCCCGAGGTGGCCGCGCGGGCCTCGGCGGCGAGCTGGCCGAGGTCGAGGTCGAGATCGTGGAGCACGGTGGTGCCCTCGGCGTGCACGCGCTCCAGGGAGGCGCGCAGGCGGCCGCACAGGGCGAGGGCCTCTCCGCCGAACCCGAGCACCGCGGAGAGCCGGGCGGCGGCGTGCTCGAAGCCGCGGGCGTCGGCGGCGCGCGCCTGGGCGAGGCCCTCCAGCACGGCGGCGTCGGCGTCGAGCAGGGCGCCTGGGGCGGGGAGGGCGCGGGCGCGGGCGAGCGCGATGGTGTCGAGGGCGCGCGCGAGCTCCCGTCCGAGCGCGGTGGCGGCGGCGTGGTCCGCCGCGGCGTCGGCGACACAGCGGCGGAGGGCCTCCATCTCGGCGCGGATGGCGGCCTCCTCGCGCGCGAGCGAATCCATCCAGACGGCCACGCGCGACACCTGCCGCTGGGCCTCCTCGACGCCGCGCTCCAGGCGATCGAGCTCGCCGACGTCCAGGGCACCAGGAGACGGGCGCCCTTCGCGCCAGGCCCGCCAGGCCGCCGCTACGTCACCGGGGCCGACGGCGGCCGCGAGCACGTCCACGAACGTCGCGACCGCGGGAGTGGCGGTCGACGCCGCGCGCTCCAGCCGCCCGAGGGCCTCCACGTGGGCCCGAAACCGGGCCCGCGCCTGCGCCACGCGCGCATCCACCGACGTGGCGGTGAGGTGGGCCCCCTGCCAGGTGGTGGCCGCATCGAGCAGGGGCTTCCAGTCCACGCGCGTCCGTCCTCGTCGGGCCGCATCGTAGCCTTTGGCGGGGCCGGGATCGAGCTTCGGCGCGCCACCGCCCCGCTCACCGGGCGGATGTCACTTGGGTGGCAGGCGCACGAGTTGGAACCAGAAGCTCGCGACGCAGCGCATGACCTCGCGGAACCGGGCGAAGTCGGTCGGCTTGGCGACGTAACAGTTGGCGTGGAGGTCGTAGGCCTGCCGGATGTCGACCTCGGCCGCGGAGGAGGTGAGCACGACGACCGGGATGGACCGCAGGCTCCGGTCGTGCTTCATCTCCCCGAGCACCTCCCGCCCGTCCTTGCGTGGCATGTTCAGGTCGAGCAGGACGAGATCGGGGCGGGGGACGGACTCGAACACGCCCTCCTTGTGGAGGAACGCCATGGCCTCGACCCCGTCGCTCACGATGTGGAGGCGGAGATCGACATCCTGCACCATGCGCAGCGCCTCGCGGGTCAGGGCGGCGTCCGACGGGCTGTCCTCGACGAGGAGAATATCGAAGGAACGTGCCATCGTCCTCCCTACTTCGGCAGGGTGAAGAAGAACGTGGAGCCCTCCTCGGGCTCGGACTCGACCCAGATGCGCCCACCGTGCCGCTCGATGACCTTCTTGCACACGGCGAGGCCGATCCCGGTGCCGGGGTACTCCATCCGCGTGTGGAGGCGCTGGAAGATCTTGAAGATCCGGTCGGTGTACTGGGGCGCGATCCCGATGCCGTTGTCACGCACGGAGAACTGCCATTCGTGCCCGCGATCCTCCACGGTCACGTGGATCTTGGGCGTCCGCTCGCTTCGGTACTTGAGGGCGTTGCTGATGAGGTTCTGGAAGACCTGGAGGAGCTGGGTGCGATCGGCCGGCACGGTCGGGAGCGAATCGAAGGTGACCACCGCCCGGCTCTCCTTGATCGGCACCGCCAGGTTCCCGATGGCCTCGCGGAGGACCTCGCCGCAGTTCGTCGGCTGGAGCGGCGCCTCCCGGGTGGTGAGGCGGGAGTACGTCAGCAAATCGTCGATGAGCGTCTGCATGCGGTTGGCGCCGTCGACGGTGTGGCGGATGAATTCCTCCGCCTCGGGTTCGAGCTGGCCGCCGAACCGCGCCTGGAGCACCTGCACGGACCCGCTGATCGCGCGCAACGGCTCCTTTAGATCGTGCGAGGTGACGTAGGCGAACTGCTCGAGGTCGGCGTTGGAGCGTTGGAGCTTGGCGGCCGTCTCCTTCAGCTCGCGTTCGGCCTGCCGGCGTTGGCCGTCCATCCGGTAGAGGGAGTTCACGCTCCACCACACCACGCCCACGAAGAACGCGACGTTGGCCAGGGCGAACAGCGTGAGCCCCGGCTCCAGGAAGTAGAGCCCGAGGCGCTGCCCGTGGAGGTGCAGCCACCCGAGCGCGATGGGGATGATCACCGCCGCCGGCAGGAGCCGCCGCGCCATGAGGCCGCCGAAGCTGTTGCTGGCCACCTTCGCCATGAAGCCGTCCTCGGCGCGGACGAAGAGGAGGCCCACCGCTGCCAGCATCGTGGCGATCGCGGCGTACAGCGGCATCTGGCCCACGAACGGCCTCGCCGCGTAGAGGTAGCCGGTGAGCGCCTGCAGGGCGATCACGCCTGCGACGAGCGCCAGCACCTCCTCCACGACGATCTTGCGCGCTTCGAGTGACAGGAGCGCACCGCCGAGCACGACGAACGCGAGCGAGCTGGACAGGGCCATCGAGGCGGCCGGGTCCGGGGGCGCGATGCAGCCGAACCCCGGGCACATCGCGTGCTCGACGAGCGCGAACAGGCCCAACGCGGTGACGCCCGCGGCGCAGATGCCGGCGAGGCTCTCGGCGCCCGGCCGGCGTGCCCCGGGGGGCCTGCGGAGGGCGTAGAGTGCGACGCCGGAGAGCAGGGCGGAGAGCGCCTCGCTCGGGGTCATCGGGGGGCCGATGGCCGGGGTCCGGAGGAGGGGGATGTCGAATACCCAACCGAGGAGGACGTGGTAACCAACCAACGCGACCGCCACGGCCGCCAGGGTCGCGGCCGCGTGGAACCGGGCGGCGACCCGCGCCGTGGGCGCCTCGACGGCCTCGACGGCCTCCGCGGGCTCGATCGCCGGGACGGCCTCGATCGTGGCCGCCGGCGGAAACCGCAATCGCGACAGGCGCTGCCGTGTCCGTTCGCGGGCGCGCCCAAGCGCGTCCAGGACCGGGAACCGAAGGACCCTCACCGTGGCCGTCCCCCTCTCCATGAAGCTAGGCGCGTTCGCGCACCGCGTCTGGAACCGGTGAACATCGAGACGGGGGCGGCGCGTGACACAGGTGGGCGCGGCCGCAGGGGCCGCGCCACCGGGGCCGACGTACGGATTACTTCAGCTCGTTCCACAGGAACGTGTACGACAGCGCCCACATGTGGGCGGCCTGCCTGTTGTCCGCCGCGCCGCCGTGGCCCCCCTCGATGTTCTCGTAGTAGAGCAGATCGTGGCCCTGCTCCAGCATGCGCGCCGCCATCTTGCGGGCGTGACCGGGGTGGACGCGGTCGTCGCGCGTGGACGTGGTGAACAGGACGCGCGGGTAGGTGACCCCCGCCCGCACGTTGTGGTAGGGCGAGTACTTTTGGAGGAAGGCCCACTCCTCGGGCTTGTCGGGATCGCCGTACTCGCCCATCCACGAGGCGCCGGCGAGCAGCTTGTTGTAGCGCTTCATGTCGAGGAGCGGGACCTGGCACACGACGGCCTCGAACAGGTCCGGGTACCGGGTCAACATGTTGCCCATGAGGAGCCCGCCGTTGGAGCCGCCCTGGATGCCGAGGTGGTCCGCGGTGGTGACCTTGCGTGCCACGAGATCCTCGGCCACGGCCGCGAAGTCCTCGTACGCCTTGTTCCGGTTGGCCTTCAGGGCCGCCTGGTGCCACGACGGTCCGAACTCCCCGCCGCCGCGGATGTTGGCGACGACGTACACACCCCCCGGCTCGAGCCACGCGGCGCCGACGCCGCCGGAGTAGCCGGGGGTGAGGGAGACCTCGAAGCCGCCGTAGCCGTAGAGGATCGTGGGGTGGGTGCCGTCCAACGCGAGATCACGCTTGGATACCTGGAAGTAGGGCACCCGGGTGCCGTCCGCGGAGGTGGCCTGGTGCTGGGTGACCTCGAGCCCGGTCGCGTCGTAGAACGCGGGGAGCTGCTTCAGCGGCGTGGGCGCGGGGGTCTTGGACACCTTGGCGGCGATCCGGGTCCACGACAGCGTCGTCGGTGTCACATAGTCGGTGACGGTGACGAACACGTCGTCCGTGTGCTCGGGGTCGACCGCCCAGGCGTTCACGGCGCCGAGGTCGGGGAGGCCGGGGAGCGTGCCCCGCGTCCACCCCTTCTTGCCCGGCGTGTGGACCTCGATCCGGCTGCGGACGTTGTCGAGGATCGAGACGATCACGTGGTTGCGCGTCGGTGAGTACCCGGCGAGCGAGGTGCGCGGCCCCGGCTCGAAGAGCAGGTCGAACGAGCGGGCCCCGGTGAGGAAGTCCTCCAGGCGGATGGCGAGGAGCGAGCCCGCCTTCCACGTGCGGTCGCCGGTGGTCCAGTCGCTCCGGAGCTCCAGGTACAGCCACTCGCGGAAGGTGCGGGCGATGGCGTCGTCCTGCTTCTCCAGCTTCACGAGCTTGCCGTCACGCACCAGGAAGCGCAAGCTGGTCCAGAACGTGGGCGAGCGGTCGATCCAATCGCGCTCGAAGCCCTTGGTGTCCTCGTGGAAGCCGGTGACCGACACGTCGGTCACCTCGCCGCCGTAGACCGACTCGGCGGTCGCGAGCGGGGTGCCGCGCTTCCAACGCCGCGCCTCGCGGGGGTACCCCGAGGTGGTCATCGTGCCGGGGCCGAAGTCGGTGCCGATCCATACGGTGTCGAGATCGATCCAGCCCACGTCGGTCTTGGCCTCGGGGACGGTGAACCCACCGTCGACGAACGCCTTCGCCTTCGCGTCGAACTCGCGGACCACGTTGGCGTCGGCCCCGCCGCGCGAGAGCGACACGAGGCAACGCTCGTAGGCCGGCGCGAGGCAGCTCGCCCCGGCCCACACCCAGCTCTCCTTCTCGGCGGCGCCGAGCGCGTCGAGGTCGAGCACGACCTCCCACACGGGCGCGGGCTTCTGGTACTCGGCCCACGTCGTGCGCCGCCAGACGCCGCGGACGCTCTTGGCGTCCTTCCAGAAGTTGTAGTAGTACTTGCCCGACTTCCCGACGAAGGGGATCTTCGCGTCCGAGTCCAGGATGGAGAGGAGGCGCCTCTCCAGCGTGTCGAGCGCCGGGTCGGCCATCAGCTCGCCCTCGCTCTTCGCGTTGCGCTCGCGCACCCACGCGAGGGACGTGTCCCCGCCCACGTCCTCGAGCCACAGGTAGGGGTCCTCGACGACGGGCGGCGGGGCCACCGGCGCGACCGGCGCGGGCTCGACCACCGCCACGGGCGGCTTCTGCTTCTCCGACCTCGCGGAGGCCTCCCCGACGAGCCCCGTGGCGACCAGCAAGGGGGCGACGAGGGAGAGGGAGACGAGGAGAGCGTACATGGGAGACCTCGTGGGGCGCGCCCGGAGAGGGCGCCCGGCTCTTTAGCCGACGGGGTGCGGGAAGTCGCGGGAGGGGGAGGATGGGCATCGGGCCCGCGACGCCCTCCGGGGGGCGGGCGGCGGTCGTGGCAGCGGCGCGGCCGGGCGTTTATGGGCATAGGTCCCGGAGTCGCCCATGCCCGTCCTCCTCCTCTCCCGCACCCGCGCGCTCACCCCCGCCGAGGTGCGCCTCCTGCCGAAGGGCTGCGTCGCGACCGACGGCGCCGAGGGCGTCGTGGCCCGCGCCGAGGTCGACCTCCCCCTGGCGGGCCTCCTCGGCTACGCCGTGGCCATGGGGCGCGCCGTGCCCGACGCGTTCTTTGCGGTGCAGGAGTCGCGTGGGGAGGGGCGGCTCCCGATCCCGTCGGTCGATACTGCGGCTCCGATGGCGGCCCCGGCGGCTCGGACGGCGGCGAGCGCAGCGGCCGCGGCGGCAAGCCCAGCGGCGCCGACGGCGGCCCCGGCCGACGAGGTGATCACCGAGACCGACCCCTGGAAGCTCGTGGACGCCGGGCAGATCGCCGACGCCGAGAGGGTCTTCGCGGCGGGCAACGCCCTCGATCCCGCCGGGCGCGAGCGGTGTCGCCGCCTGCACACCAGCGGGTACCCGGAGGAGGTCGCGCTCGGGTGCCGCATCGCGCGCCTGACCAACTGGCGGTCGATCGTGGTCAACCTGCGGCCGCTCCTGAAGCACGAGCACCCGTCCGTGCGTCGCGACGCCGCCGAGGCCATCGGCGTGCTGGCCGGCCCGTCGATGGCGGCTACCGTACGGTTGTTGATCGACGATCCGGACGCCGAGGTCAAAGCGGCGGCCCGGGCGGCGCTGGCGCGGTTGGGTGGGTAGCCGCGTGAACCCCGAGGTCCTCTCCCACTACGACACCGGCCTCGAGCAGGGGCGTCTGCTCCGGGGCGCCGGCGAGCTCGAGCGCGCGCGCATCCAGGACCTGCTCGCCCGGGTGCTCCCCCCGGCACCCGCCATCGTGATCGACGTGGGTGGTGGCGCCGGGGTGCACGCCCTGTGGCTCGCCGAGCGGGGCTACGAGGTGCATCTCGTCGACGCCGTTCCCCTCCACGTGGAGCAGGCCCGCGTCGCCTCGGAGGGGGCGGACCGCCCGCTCGCGACCATCACCCTGGGTGACGCGCGCGACCTCGCCTGGCCGGATGAACACGCCGACGCCGTTCTCCTGTTCGGACCGCTGTACCACCTCGTCGAGCGCGCAGATCGGGTCCGAGCGTTGCGGGAGGCGCGGCGGGTCGTGCGGCCCGGCGGCCTCGTGCTCACCGCGGCGGTGTCACGCTTCGCGTCATTGTTGGACGGCCTTCGTCGGGGCAGGCTCGCCGATCCGGTGTTTCGTGACATCGTGACCCGTGACCTTTGGGACGGACAACATCGCAACCCGACGGGTGACCCCTCGTACTTCACCACCACCTTCTTCCATCATCCCGACGAGCTGCGCGCGGAGATGATCGAGGCGGGGCTCCGCGTCGAGCGCCTGGTCGGCGCCGAAGGGCCCGCGTGGCTGGCGGCGGGCTTCGACGGGATGTGGGCCGATGTCACCCAGCGCGCGTGGCTCCTCGACACGTTGCGGTCGATCGAGGAGGAGCCGATGGTGGTCGCGGCGAGCGCGCACCCGGTCGGGGTGGGGCGGAGGTTGGGCGTCGGTGCGTAGATTGCCGCACGTGTGACGTTGCGTGGCGTGTCGTGAGTGATCCGCGCTCGAACCTCACGCCGCCACCCCGCGGCGTGACGTTGCGCCCGGGATGGCAGGTCATCTCGCCGTGAACGTCACGGTTGGACCTCCGCGGCGTGACGTTGCGCTCGAGATCGATCACCATCTCGGCGTGAACGTCACGCACCGCCGAACGTGCGAGCGATCGTGGGGGCCTCACGTCAGGCGCAGGACCATCGAGATGTCGTCCACCTGCCGGCCGTCGATTCGGAACCGGTCCACGGTCCGCCCGACCTCGACGAATCCGAGGCTGGTGTAGAGCGCCCTGGCCGGCGCGTTTTCGGCGAAGACACCCAGGTCGATCCAAGCCAGGTGATGAGCGTGGGCCCACTCGCTCGCGGTCTGCATCAACTTCCGGCCCCAGCCCGCGCGCCGCCACGGTCGCTCGATGCCGATCCCGAGGGTGGCGCGGTGAAGGTCCGACGCCAGTGTGCCGCCGCGCAGGTCGACGTGGCCGACCAGCACGTGGTCGGCCCACAGGCCGAAGGCGCGCTCCCACCCGGGGTCACCGACACCTCGCGCCCAGCCGGAGCGCAGTCGTTCGTGCAAGGTGGCACGGTCCGGCAGGTCGTCGGCGCTGCGGGCGCGCGCGAGGGGATCGCCGTCGCGGCCCGACTCCAGGGCATTTCGAATCAGGTGATCGACGAGAGCCCCGATCGCGGTCGGTTCGAGCAATCCGATGTGCATCGTCGCTACTAACCGGTAGACTTGGTGGCATGATCCCTGCCATCCTCGTCGGTATCGCCTGCCTGGTCGTCCTCCCCGTCGCGGTCTGGTACATGGCGAAGCGGCTACGAGCGCGTGGCCGTAGGGCGATCGCCGAGCGGTTTCCTGCCACTGAGGTGCTCCTTGCGGAGACGCTCGCGCAGTCGTACGGACAGCAATCGTTGGGAGTGATCCAGGCGCGCGGAAGTGGCGCGCTGGCCCTCACGAGCAACGAGATCTACTTCCTGCTCTACGTGCCCGAGCGCGAGCTGCGCATCCCGTTGCCGTCGGTGAAGGCCGTGTCGATCGTCCGGAGCCACCTCGGCAAGTCGGGCGGCGTCGACCTCCTGCACGTGCTGTTCACGACGAGCGATGGCGGCGAGGATGCCATCGCCTGGCGCCTGCCGAAGCCCGACGCGTGGAAGGCCAGGATCGAGGCGCTCCTGGCGTAGGGACGGGAAGACGGCGAATTCAACGGAGGACGAGCTTGTCGGCCACCTACCGCCCCACGATCCCCACCAGCTCCACCTCGAACACCAACGTCGCTCCGCCCGGGATCATCGCGCCGGCGCCGCGCTCGCCGTAGCCGAGGCCGGGCGGGATCTCGAGCCGGCGCACCTCGCCGACCTGCATGGTGGAGACCGCCTCGTCCCACCCCTTGATGACCTGGCCGCCGCCCACCTTGAACTGGAGCGGCACGCCGCGGTCGAAGCTCGCGTCGAACTTCGTGCCGTCCGCGAGCCACCCGGTGTAGTGCACCGACACGGTCTCGCCGGCGGCGGGCGTGGGGCCGGAGCCCGCGCGCAGGACCCAGTACTTCAGGCCGCTCGGCGTGGTCACCGGGGCGATGCCGTCGATCGGGGCCTGGGCTGAGGTGCGCGCGACCGTGAGCGGGGCGGGGCCGTAGGCGGCCGATTCGGAGGTGGGGCTCGTGCCGGGGCCGCCGATGGTGGCGGGCTTCGACGCGCAGGCGAGGAGCAGGGCGAACACGATGGACATGGGCCGGTCGTTATCCGGATCGTCGGCCCTCGGCCCCTACGCGACGAGGCTGATCCGATCCATCCGGAACACCCGGTCCTCCCCACGCAGATGACAGAACGCCTCGACACGCGAGCCGGTCACCTTGCGGACGGTGATCGACCGCCGGGTCGGCTGGGCGTCCGAGCGCCTGTAGTCGATGAGGATCGGCTCTTCGCGCCGGGCGGCGGCGAGGAGCGCGTCGGCGACGATGCGGAGCTCGTCGGTGTTGGGGCGGCGGCAGAGGCGCTCGGCCTCCTCCACCGTGAGCTGCCGGTCGGGGTCGGCCCGATCGAAGAGCTGCCACGCCATCTCCCAGGTGGCGAGGGCGTCGTCGAGGGCCCGGTGCGCGCGGCCGCGCCCGATGTCGAGGTGCTCACAAACGGCGGCGAGGCGGTGGCTCGGGAGGGGGAGCACGCGCCGGGAGAGGCCGAGCGTGTCGACCACCGGCACCTCGGGGGCCCACAGGTCGGCGAAGGTGTACTCCATCTCCAGGAAGGCGAGGTCGAAGCGGGCGTTGTGGGCGACCAGCACGGCGCCGCGCAACATCCGCGACAGGGTCGGCGCCATCTCCACGAAGCGCGGCTGACCGCGGAGCATCTCGTCGGTGATGCCGTGGATCTCCGTGGCATCCACGGGACGCCCGGGGTCGAGCAGCGTCGACCAACGTTGGGGGCGCTCGCCGTAGCGCCCGCGCACGACCGCCACCTCGATCGCGCGGTCGCCACGCTCGGGCGACAGCCCGGTGGTCTCGAAGTCGAGGGCGGCGAGCTCCTGATCCCAGAGCGCGCTCAACCGCCCGGCTCCTCGGCCGGATCCACCGGCGGGAGCAGCCAGGTGGGCAGGCCCGGGGGGGTCCAGCCGCCGCCGTCGACGTCGACGTAGATGGGGTTGGTGATCGCGAAGGGGATGACCGGCCCCGCGCGTGGGATGGGGATCGCGGGGGAGAGGAGCGAGCCCACGCCCGGTACGTCGGAGAGGGCCTCGGTCACGACGTCCTGGAGCTGCACCGGCGCCATCTCGACGGGGGTGAACACGGGGCCGAGATCGCCGTCCCCGACCGCGATGACGACGAACCAGGAGTCGACGGTCACGTCGACGGTGAGGTCCTCGGAGAGCTTGTACACGTCGGGGTCGAGCCCCTCCCACTCGTGGATGAGGGTCCCGTTCTGGTAGAGCTCGACGCGATCGACCGGGATCCACGTGGGCGCCTGCACCTCGATGTGGAGATCGACGGTGCCGTCGGTGTCCACGATCTCGTCGCCCACGATGGCGGTCTCGTTGGCGGTGAACCGGACGAACGGGCCGTAGCTCGCGACGACGTGCCCGGCGCGGACGGCGTCGGCGATCGCCTGCTCGTCGAGCAGCGCGGGGTCGTCGGTGTCGGTGACGACGTAGTTGCGGGGGCAGCCGGCCTCGACCGAGAACTTGCCGTGCGTGTCACTGTTGCCGAGCGCGGTGTAACGTTGGCCGCTGTTCAGGAGCGAGAACCAATCGTCCACCTGGCCCTCGTGTCCGTACCCGAGGCGGTAGATGCCGTCGACGAGGTCGGTCTGCTCCTGGGCGCTGCGGGTGGCCATCTCGTAGGACGAGAGGGGCTCCCCGGCGGCATAACGATTGAGCTCGTCCTGGGTCGGCGTGCGCACGATCTCGAAGCGCTTCCCGTTGAGCAGCTCCAATGCCTCGAACTCCGGCTCGTATTCGTCCGCGCGCAGGAGCGGGTTGACGACGGAGAGCACGGGGGTGGCGATGACGCCGGTGTACGGGTCGTAGCCGAATTGGTCGAAGTAGCCGAGGATGCCGTCGCGGGGGTGGGCCACGAAGCGCACGGGCTCGTACCCGGAGCGAGTGCCGAGCTCGTCCAGGGTGTCGAGGATCTCGCGCGCGGACATGCCGGTCCAGTCGAAGGCGCCGCCCTGCTCGGCGAGGGTGTCCGCCACCATCGGGAAGCCGAGGAAGTGCCCGACCTCGAGCGTGGTGGTCTCCAACCCCACCGCGGTCTTGACCCACGGTTCGAGGCCGAGATCCTCGACCGCGGGGGCGTAGTCGGTGAGCGCGTCGTGGTCGGTCGACGTGA
The DNA here is from genome assembly GCA_036676765.1 of Deltaproteobacteria bacterium. Taxonomy (GTDB): domain Bacteria; phylum Myxococcota_A; class UBA796; order UBA796; family SXON01; genus CAJBVW01. Next base: position 20,014 of record JAKFCH010000201.1, on the reverse strand, counting down.
AGAACTCGACCCCCTCGGCGGCCATGGTGACGACGCGATCGGAGAGCGAGGTGCCCGAGTCGAAGCTGTTGATCGAGTGGACGTGGAAGTCGGCGCTCACGAAGCCCGTCGTGTCGACCGAGCGGATCACCTGCAGGTTCAGCCGGGAGACGCCGGCGTCGGTCACGGTGAAGGGCGCGGAGGTGCCGAGCTCGTACTCGAGCCCGCGCGAGGCGATCGCGGTGTAGGTGCCGGGGGGCAGGATCACGTCGGCGTGGCCGTCCCGGGTGAACACGACCTCGGACGGATCGCCGGCGATGTAGTCGTCCCCGAGGTCGGGATCGAGCCCGCCCGTAGACGAGCCGGGCTCGGCGAAGAAGCTGATCTTGGAGGGCACGGCGCGGCCGAGCTCGTCGACCACCTCGACGCTCACCTGGCCCGCGCGGGGGGAGGCGACCACGAGGTCCACGGTGCCGCCCTCGGTCACGGTGACGGGGATGCGCACGCCGTCGGGGCGCCCGCGGCCGTGCACGAGGAGCTCCCAGTCACCCGGGGGGAGCCGCCCGCCGAAGGAGCCGTCGATCTGCGTGTCGTCGCCCACGTCGGAGAGCCACTGGTTGTAGGGCTGCTCGGCGCCCACCGCGTACGCGAACACCGAAACGCCCGAGAGCGCGATGCCGGTGCCCTCCTCGAGGACGTAGCCGCGCACCTCGCCGTAGGGCTCGCCCTTGGCCTCCAGGAGCACGTCGAGCACGCTCCCGACATCCCCCTTGCCGATGGCGAGGTACCGCTCGTAGCTGTAGGCGGTACCCGCGGGGAAGCGGGCATTCGAGCCGTCCCCCTGGATGCCGGCGCCGAACGCGGCGGTCTGGGAGGAGGTGAACAGGGGAACGTAGAGATCCCCGTCGGCGGCCGCGATGCCGTAGCTCACGCCGTCGGCGACGCCGGCGACGAAGTCGAACTGGAACGGCTCCTGGAAGGTGTTGACGCCGGCGGTCCGCACCTCGTCGACCGCGCGGTCCTCGTCGAAACCCATGCCGGGCGCGAACACGTCGACCGAGCCGCCCTGGAGGTAGAAGTCGCCGAACGCCACGCCGGTGGAGATGGCGAGGTCGAGCACGTCGAGGCCGGCGTCGGTGCCGGGGAGGAGCGTGCCATCCCCGGCCACGTCCGCGCCGAACGTCGCGGTCGTGCGGATCTTCAGGGCGCCGGCGCCGGGCTCCAGGATGTAGTCGGTGGTCATCCGGAAGTCGGGCTGGCCCACGACCGACCAGAGCGGGTCGAGCATCGTGAGGAAGGGCTCGGCGAGGGCGTCGGTGCGGATGATCGCGGCGTTGCCGTCGCTCCCGTCGTTGACGATGGAGACCTCGACGGCCTCGTCGACCGCGCCGAGGTTCATGTTGACCGTGGAGAACATCTCGGCGAGCCGGTCGTTGCCGTGGCCGCCCGCGTACTTCGGGTGCGGGCGTTGCAGATCGGCGTCGGCGATGGTCCCGCCGAACGGGCTCGGGCCGAGCGAGTAGCGCGCGCCCAGGACCGCGAAGCGCACCCGATCGTTCTCCAGCAGGAGGTCACCCGGGCGGGCCATCGCCTTTGGGCCTCCGATGCCGTCTTCCAGGGATTCAATCTGGGTCGCGCGCGCCCAGGAGCCGGTGTCGGAGCAGGCGAGGAGGAGGAGGAGGTGCATGGCCGGTGTAGGATACCGGTCTCCACCCGGATGTCCATGCTGCTCGTTCTCGCCGCCCTGACACTCGCCCCTCCGTCCGCGCACGCGGGCACCGGGAACACCGACGAGATCGTGGCCGACGACGCCCCCTCCTCCGCCGAGGGCACCCCCGCGCGGACCGTTCCTGGCGACGAGACCGACGGCGACGAGACCGCCGTCGCCGAGGACGCGCCGGCCGACATGGGCCGTAGCCGAGGGGGAGGCGGACGTCGCGGCGGGCGCGGCGGAGAAGGCGGGCCGCGCGGCGAGGACGGGCGGGGCCCGCGTGGGGAAGGCGACGGGCGGGGCCCGCGGGAGGGGGAGGGGCCGCGTGGCATCTGGTCCCACATCCGCCCCGTCGGGCTCCTCCAGATGTGGGGTACCGCGTTCGACATGGACGAGGACGAGGTTGCCGATTCGACCGGCTACGGCGACCCCGAGGACGACGTCGGCTTCAAGGTCAAGCGCTTCCGCCTCGGACTCGAGGGCGAGGAGAAGGGGCTCGACTGGGCCCTCGTGCTCGGATTGACCGCGCCCTACGACGGGTTCGACGATCAGGACGGGACGATCGAGATCGTGGACGCGCACGTGGGCTATCGCTGGAAGGGGCTCGGGGTCGAGGTCGGCCGCGGCGAGCTGCCTTTTTCGCGTGACCGGATGATGAGCTCCAGCGAGCAGACGTTCACCGAGCGGGGCCTGCTCTCCGAGCACATCGCGCCCGGCCGCGATCTCGGCGCGACCGTGTGGGGCAAGCGGTGGGGCGCCAAGGTGACGCTCGGCGTCTACAACAGCGGCGGCAGCATCTTCGGGGACGACAACCTCGGCAAGACCCTCCTCGGGCGCCTGGAGTACGCGTACGGGGATGCCGACGTGTACGAGACCTGGGGCGGCTCCCGCAAGCTCGCGTTCGGCGTGGGCGCGGGCGGCTTCCTCACCGACGACGTCTCGCTCTCCACCAAGACCGTGGGCGCGGACGCCATCCTCCGCGTCGCGGGCCTGACCGTGCTCGTCGACGCCGCGCTCGCCGACCTCTCGCCCACCAACACCGATCTCGCGGTGCCGGGCGTGTGGGACCAGACCACCCGCCGCGGCCTCACCGGGCAGGTCGGCTACGGCATCGGCGCCTTCGAGCCCGCCGTGAAGGTGAGCTTCTACGACGACTCGTCGGTCGGCGGCTACACCAACCTGCTCGGCGGCGTGGTGTGGCACGGCGGGATGGACGAGCGCGGTCGGGATCGCGTGCGCATCGGCGCCGGCTACGTGCTCCGCCTCGAAGAGGACGCCATCGCCAACGACTCCGTGCGCCTCTGGGCGCAGGTCCGGCCGTGAGGCACCGGCCATGAGGAATCGCGGCGTCCGCGAGCTGCCGGAGCCCACGTTCCGGACGGCCGACGACGCCTGGGTGAGCCTCGACTCCGTCGTCAAGCGGGTGTGCGCGGCCCTCCGGGGGGATGTGAGCCCGGTGGTCGCCCGGTGCACGATCCTCCTCGCGCGGAACGCCGCCGATCAGCTCGAGCGCGTCGAGATCGGCGCGCTGGCGACCGACGTGTGCTTCGCCCTGCACGGCGAGCGCATCGTCGTCACCCCGATCGTCGTCCAGGCGATCCTCATGGCCTACGCCACCGAGGTGGCGGCGCTCGAGGTGGTCCAGACCGAGGAGGGGTGAGGGGGGCCGGTGGGTGGCGCCGCGCTGCGGGGCTACCGCCGGGGCCGCGAACCGGCAGCCTCAGGGCGTGATCTCGACCCGCTTCGGTGACGTGCCCGACCCTTCCTTCAGGACCTCCGAGCCCTTCGTCGCGGTGACGAAGTAGGCGACACCGCCGGCCATCGCGTCGGTGGCCTTCACGGCGGTGGCGTACGTGCCGCGCTCGCCCTTCATCGGCTTGTTGTCGAAGGCGCCGCCGGAAGCGGGGCGGAAGTAGAGCTTCACGGTCCAGCCGGCGTCGGGCAGGGACACCGCGAAGGGGATGGATTCGCCGACCTTGGCGGGGCCGGGGGGCGTGTGGACCAGCCCTTGCGGCCGCGCCGGGGCCGGCTCGGCGACGACGGCGGCCTCGACGGGCGCGCTCGTTTCGGGGGTGGCCACGGCGACGGCGGCGGCCTTCGGGGGCGCGCTCGTCTTCGGGTTCGAGGCGGTGGCGGGGCGCGACGAAGGGGCGGCGGCGACGGGGGCGGTCGCGCCGCTCGGGCTCGTCGGGTCCGCGGCGGGCTCGGGGAGGATCGTCGGGTCGGCGGGAGCCGGGTCGGCGGGGGGCGCGGCGGCGACGGCGGGATCGACGTTCGCGGCGGCGACGGCGGGATCGCCGTTCGTGGGATCGACGGCGGGATCGACGATCGCGGTCCCCTGCCCGGTGGCGGACGCGGAGTAGAGCAGGAAGCCGCCGACCGTCACGGTGAGCGCGAGGGCGCCGAGCACGGCGACGGCGGCCACCACCCAGGGCAGGCGGGAGGGGGCGGGATCCCGGGTGAACGTGTCGACCGGGCGCGGGCCCGGCGTGAGCGTCGGCGAGAGGGAGAGCGAGGGCGGGGTCGTCGACGGAGACGGGGCGCCCGGGGACGGCGCCACGGACGGGGCCTCCGGGGGCGGCGCCGCGGGCAGGGCGGGCTCGAGGTCGCTGAACGAGGGGACCATCGTGCCGACGTGGGCCGGGGGGGCTCCAGGGGACGCGTCGGCCGGGTGCACCTCGGAGGCGAACTGCTGCATCGTGTCCATCGGCCGGCTGGGCCGCTCGAGCGTGTGTCCGACGAGCGGCACGGTCAGCTCGGGATCCTCCGGCAGCATCAACACCAGCGCGCGCAGCGAGGAGGCCATCGCGCGGGCGCTGACATAGCGATCCTCGCGACGGTAGCGGGTGGCGCGCTTGATGACCTCCGCGAGCTCCTCCGGCAGGCCAACGAGCAGGCTGGGCTCGGACTCCGCCATGAAGAGCTCGGGTGGGGTCTCCGCGCGCAGGAGCGCCCACAACGTGGCGCCGACCGAGTAGATGTCGGCGCGAACGTCCACCTGCTTGGCGTTGCTCTTCTGCTCGGGGGCCATGAACCCCCACGTGCCCATGACGGCGCCGGTCTTGGTCATCCCGTCGTCACTGTCGCTGTGGACCTGGGCGATGCCGAAGTCGGTCACCCGGATCTCGCCGGTGCGCGTGAGCAGGATGTTGTGCGGCTTGATGTCGCGGTGGATGACGCCGGCGTCGTGCGCGGCCTGGAGGCTCTCGCAGATCTGGATCGTGGCTTCGGCGGCCATGCGCGGGGGCAGCGGGCCGAAGTTGTGGACCCGATCGAGCAGGGAGCCGCCCTCGACCAGCTCCATGACGATGTAGACGCGATCCCCGTCCTCGCCGGTGTCGAAGACGCGCACCACGCGGCTCTCCTCGAGGCCGGCCATCGTCTGCGCCTCCGCGAGGAAGCGCTTGCGCAGCGCGGGCCGGAGCGCGAGGGTCGGCGAGAGGACCTTGATGGCGCGGGGGCGCTGGAGGCGGAGGTCGAAGGCGCGGTAGACGGTGGCCATCCCGCCTTCCCCGATGACTTCGAGGAGCCGGAAACGGCCCTCGGCCAGGGACTCGGGCATCACGGTCGACATCGAGGCACTTCCTACCACGATCAGGACCGTGTGAGGAGCCGCTCGGTCAGGTCGTCCAGCTTCTCCGCGAAGCGTCGGGCCCGCTCGGGACCGAAGGTGCTCGGGCCGAGCCCGGCCACCCGATCGTCGTAGTGCCGGATCGTCGGCACGAGGTCGTCGATGTCGAGCACGACGAGCACCCGGTCGGCGATGCGGCGGGCGAACCGGACCTGGTGGTCGTCGACGTGCTCGCCGAAGCCGGACTGGCGCGGCACCACGATCGGGACCTTGCCGTGGGCGAAGGCCTGCATGATCGACGCGGGCCCGCCGTGGGTGACGACGATCCGCGCCGCCTTCATCGAGGCCTGGATCCGCGCGAAGGGCATCATCGCCTCGGCCGTGCACCGCGTCGGCACGTAGGTCGAGTAGCCGCTCTGGATGAGCACCTCCTCGTCACCCGGGAGGGTGTCCAGCGCGCGCAGCAGGCGGTCGAACGGATCCTCGTGCGTGCCGACGGTACAGAAGATCATCAGAGCACGGCGCCGAGGTTCTCGGCCTCGGGGTAGAACGCGCGCTGGTCCTCCCACTGGATCACCATCTTGTCGAGCACGGGCGCCACGAGCCGCGCCGAGAGGGTGGGGGAGTCGATGCGGTCGTAGACCTCGATGTAGACGGTCTTGCAGCCGAACACGAGCTTGCCGATCCAGAAGAACGGCACCGCGAGCCCGGCGCCGTTGGACACGATGATCTCGGGCCGCTCCTTCGCGAGGATGCGCAGCGCGAGCAGGCTGTTGCGGACCGTGTTGCGCACGTTGCGGTTGGTCGGGTGGTGCCCGAAGTAGACGCGCTCGCCCTCGAGGAGCGAGGTGGCATCGGGCTTGTCGAAGGTGACCCAGAAGCGCTCGTGCCGCTTCCACCAGGCGTCGAGGCAGTGGAGCTGGGCCAGGTGCCCGCCCGACGAGCACACGATGCACACACGATGGGGACGCGACATCCGGTTTCCTTCACCCGCGGGCGGAGGTTTGGCCACAGGGCCGGTGGACGGGGGGCACCTTGCGATTCCTGCCATGTGCGACTACCATGGTGGGCGGAAAGGAGATCCCGATGGAGATGCCCGCGGCGCAGTTCAGGGTTCGCTTCTTCGAGCTGCTCGACGAGGTGGCGGCGAGCGGCGAGGACATCGTGATCACCAAGCACGGGAAGCCCGTCGTCCGCGTGACCCCGGAGCGCGCCGAGAAGGTGTCGCCGTGGGGCTGCATGAAGGGGACGGGCGAGATCCTCGGTGACATCGAGTCGCCCGTGCTCCCCGACATCGACGAGTGGTGCTCCGACGATGCTCCTTGACACGCACATCTTCGTCCACCTGATGTTCTCGATGCCCGTCCGCTTCCGGGACGAGTACATCTCGGGGGGTCTGGCCGTGAGCGCCGTGAGCGCGGGCGAGATCGCCTGTCTGCAGCGGCTACGTCGCCTCCGGCTGGACGAGCCCGCGGACGCATGGTTCGACACGGCGGTGCGCCGCTCGGGAGTGCGTGTGCTCCCGCTCACCCCGCGCATTCTCGCCCGATCGATGTCGATGGAGTGGGAGCACAAGGACCCCGCCGACAGGATCCTGGTCCAGACCCTCCTGGAGCACCCCGAGATCGAACTCCACACCCGGGACGCCCGCATACTCGCCCACGCCGACGTCCGCTCCCTGCGCGTCCGCGACTGCCGCATGTGAGCGGGGCCGCCTTCCCGGACGCTCCGAGTACAGCCATCCGGACGGGGCAGCGGGCTAAGACACCGGCGTGAGCCAGGACGTCAAAGCCATCGCCCGCGGGACCGGGCTCCTCTTGCCCGCGACCCTCGCCGGGAACCTGCTGCTCCTGCTGCTCGATCAGTACGTCAACGGCGTGCTCGGCACCGCGGACTACGGGCTGTTCGGCGCCATCAAGCGCGTGCTCCAGCTCGTCGGGTTCGTGGTGCTGCTCGGGATGGAGAACGCGGTCATCCGCTACGTCGCGACGGCGAGCACGCCCGAGGCCGCGCGCGGGGCGATCCGGCAGGCGCTCGGCGGCACGTTGGCGGCGTCCGGGATCGCGGCGGCCGTACTCGTCGCGCTCGCGGGGCCGTTCGCCGCGTGGGTGGACCCCGCGCCGGCGACCGCCGAGGCGCTGCGCATCGGGGCGCTGTCGTTACCGTTCGCGGCGGTGCGCATGGTGGCCGTGAGCGCGAGCCAGGGGTGGAAGGTCGTGACCCACCGCGCGCTCGTGATGTTCCTCGCGTGGCCGATCGTCCAGTTCCTGGGCATCGCGGCGCTCGCGCACGGGCTCGGCCTCGGCATCCGCGGGGTGATGATCGCCTACGTCGGCGCCATGGCCCTCGGCGCTGCGCTCGCGGTGGGCTTCCTGCTCCGCCTCCGCCCGGACGTGCTCCGGACCGCCTCGGCCGCGTCGCCCACGACGGTCGCCGCCGGCACCGTCGGCTTCGCCGCCCTGATGGGGTTCGCGTGGCCGATGTGGATCCAGACCATCGTGATGGGCCTGTACACGTGGCTCGACCAGGTGCTGCTCGCGAGCCTGCGCAGCACCACCGACGCCGGCATCTACGGCCCGGTGGCCACGCTCGCGCCGCTGTTCGGCGTCGGGCTCGGGGCGCTCAACGGGATGTTCGCGCCGATCATCGCCGAGCGGCGGCTCGCGGGCGACATGATCGGGCTCCAGGCGCTCTACCGCACCGTCACCCGCTGGGCCGTCGCGCTCGCGGTGCCGCCGCTGGTCGTGTGCGCGGTGCTGCCGGGCGCGGTGCTCGGGCTCTGGCCCAACGGCTCGCCCGAGGCGATCGACGCCCTGCGCATCACCTGCGCCGCCCAGCTCCTCTGCACCGGCGTCGGCAGCGTGAACTACCTGCTCATCATGGCCGGGCACCAGCGGGCCACGTTGTGGAACGGCATTCCCGCCGTGATCCTCAACCTCGCGTTGTCGGTCGCGCTCATCCCGGCGCTCGGCGTCACCGGGGCGGCGATCGCGAACGGCGTCGCGACGATCACCGCGAACGGCATCGGGCTCTGGCAGGTGCACGCCGCGCTCGGCATCCACCCGTTCGATCGGGCGTTCCTGCGGCCGCTGCTCGCCGCGATCCCTTGTGCCGCGTTCGCGTGGGGGGCCGGGCACTTCCTCTCCGCGCCGGTGCCGCTCGTGGCGGTGGCGGGCCTCGGCGGCGGCGTCGTGTTCCTCGCGGCGCTGCGCGCGCTGGGGCTCGACGCCGACGATCACCTCGTGGTGGACGCGATCGTGGCCAAGGTCCGGCGGAGGGCGGCATGACGGCCACGCTTGCAGCGTTCATCGTCCTCGTGGCCGCGGCGCTCGCGGTACCGCCGACCGAAACGGGTTCGGGGGGCGTTGCGGGGGGGGACCCCCCGCCCCATGAAGATCCAAGGGCGAGGCCCGTCGACCTCGGTCCGCTGCTCAACCACGACCTGTTCGACGGCGCGTCCGCCCCGCTGTTCCGCGTGCGCGAGGGGGTGCCGTGGGCGCCGCCGGTGCCGCTGGCCTTCGACTGGCGCGCCACGCCGGACGTCGTGTTGCTCAAGAGCGCGGACTCCCCCGGATCGCCCCAGGAGATCGAGATCCCCGTGGGTCGCGCGGCCCGCACGCTCTACCTCCTGACGGCGGGGCAGGGGCCGCTCGCGGTGCGCGACATCGTGGCCGACGGGGACGTGACCTTCGCGGACGGGCGCATCCAGCCGCTCAAGTGGATGGTCGGAGAGCAGGCGTGGCCCGCCTGGGCGGGGGCGACCGGTCGCAACGCGGATCCGCTCCCGATCGGGTGGAACCCCAGCGGGGACCTGCTCACGGCCTCGCTCCTCACGGTCGACGTGTCGTGGCCGGAGGTCCCGATCACGTCCATCACGCTGCGCTCGCGGCCCGGGCCGCTCTCGTTCGCGCTCCTCGCCGTCACCACCTCCGACGCGCCGCCGGTCACCGTGGTGCCCGTGGCGGATCGCGACGGGATGGACACGTACGACTTCCGTGTCCCCGCCGTGCTCGACGCGCCCCTGCCGATCGATCCCGCGCTCGCGGTGACCGGGCCCGCCGACCGCGCCATCGTCGTGAGTGACGGCCACCTCGCCTACGCGACCCACGCCTACGCGACCCCCGGCTCCACGAGCCCCGAGCGCGCGCGCTTCTGGGGCATCAACCTGGTCGGCCTCGGCGCGCTCCCCGACGCGGACGTGGCCGCGCCCTACGCCGCGAGCCTCGCCCGCGCGGGCTTCAACCTCGTTCGACCGCACCACATGGACAATGACGGCGAGGGCACGCTCGTCAATCCGCGGCGGGGGGAGCCCGGCGAGCCGCTCGCGCTGCCCGAGGCGCTCGACCGGATGGACCGCTTCCACGCGGCGCTCAAGGCGGCCGGCGTGTACGTCTACCTCGAGACGTGGACCCTCCGGAGCTTCCGCCCCGAGGAGGGTGTGCCCGCGCCCCGGGGGCTCGCGGTCGGCAACAAGTACGCGCCGTTCTTCTGGCCGGAGTACACGGAGGCCAAGAAGGCGTGGGTGCGTGCGCTCTACGACCGCGTGAACCCCTACACCGGGCTCCGCTACGCCGACGATCCCGCGGTGGCGCTGTTCGAGATCGCCAACGAGGACAGCCTGCTCGTGGCCTGGCACGGCGGGAACCTGGAGAAGCTCCCCAACGACCACCGCCGCCGCCTCGACGAGCGGTGGAACGCCTGGCTCCGCGCGCGCTACCGCACCGACGCCGCGCTGAACGCCGCGTGGAAGGGCCCGGTCCGCGCCGGGCTCCAGATGGGGGAGGCCCTCGCGCTCGACTCGGTGGCGCGGGAGCCGTCGTCCCGGAACCGCACCGACCTGTTTCCGCCGCCGCGCGCCGCGGATCTCGCGCGCTTCTACGGCGAGCTCGAAGCGGCCCACCACGCCGAGATGGCGACCTTCCTGAAGGACGAGCTCGGCTTCACCGCCCCCGTCGTGTGCAACACCTCGTTCGGCGTCCCGCTCGCCGACGCCCGGCTCGCCGCGTGCGACGTGGTCGATCTGCACGCCTACTGGGATTCGATCGCCGAGCAGAACGTCTACTTCGACCAGTCGCTCATCGAGCGGCCGTTGCACGGGCGCGTCCTCGAGAAGCTCGCGTGGTGCCAGGAGGACAAACCCTGCACGATGAGCGAGCTGAACCACACGTGGCCCAACAAGTACGCGCACGAGGCGCCGCTGGTGTGGGCCTCGCTGCTCGCGCGGCAGGACCTCGACGCGGTGATGTGGTTCGCGTACTCGCACCGCGCCTTCGAGCCCGCGCCCGACGGCCCCGGCGGCGCGCTGGATCTCTCGGGGCGCTTCTCGTCGTGGGTGCAGATGCCGACCGCGTCGGCGCTGTTCCGGAGCGGCGCCGTGGCCCCGCCGGACCGTCGCTTCGTGCGGTGGTGGAGCCCGGACGGCCTCCTGCGCGACCTCGCCGAGCCGTCGAGCTTGTGGCTGGACACCCAGGTGGCGTGGCGGAGCGCCCTCGACAACGTGCTCCGCACCTCGTTCGCCGCGCTTCCGCCGCCGCTCGTGCCGGCGGCCCCGCCCGCGCCGCGCCCGGTCCGGTGGTGGCCGGACGCGGGCCGGTGGGTCGTCGACACCCCCCGGTTCCAGGCCATCGTCGGGCGCACGACCACGCCGATCCTCGACGCCCTCGAGGATCCGGGGGCCGACGATCCCGATCCCGCCGCGCTCCGCGTGGTCCTGTCGTCGTTCGCATCCGTCTCCCTCGCGTCGCTGGATGGGGGGGCGCTCGGGGTGGGGGCGGGCGGCGCCGCTACCGACGTGGCCCCGACCCGCCGCGCCTTGTTGACCCTCGCCGGGCGCACCGAGCGGGACGGCACGCTCCGCTCCACCGGCGGCCCCGGCACGCTCGTCTACGGCAAGGGCCCCGCGCGGCTCGAGCGCCTCATCGGCTTCGTCGACGTGTGGTGGGCGGGGCGCCCGGAGGCGTGGGCGCTGGACCCGACGGGGGCGCCCACCGAGCGGGTGGCGCTGCAGCGGCTCGGGGGCGGCTGGTGGCGCCTGCGGCTCGACGCGGAGGGGTTCAGCTCGCCTTGGGTAGAGCTTCGGACTCGCCCACGACGGTGACGATCTCTTCGACCACCTCGTCCTCCGCTTCGAGATCGGCCTCGAAGCCGGCCTCGTCGATGATCCCCGCGCGCGCCGCGTGGAGGTTGTTGAACTCCACGAGCGAGAGGATGGCCCACTGGTAGATGGCCACCTCGTAATATTCGAGGATGTTGTCGGTCAGGTTGAGCAGCGCGTACGTGACGGTCATCGTGACGTACACGTGGGAGATGAACGTCAGGCGGTTGTCGAGGCGCTGCCGGATCATGCGGAAGCCCTGCCAGAACATGACCCCGAGCACCCACATGAACGAGGCGAAGCCGACGGCGCCGACCTCGTAGAGCACGCGGAGGTAGCCGTTGTGGGGGGCCGCCTCGACGCCGAAGATCTCCACCCCGAGCATGACGGAGGAGCCCGCGCCGAAGCCGAACCACGGGCGGTCCCAGAACCGGCGGGCGATCTCGTCCCAGAAGTAGAGCCGCCAGCCGACGCTGGAATTCAGATCGTAGAGGTTGTCGCCGCCCAGGACGTCCCCCACGCTGGTGAAGCGCTCGACGATGCCGCCGCCCGCCGCGAGGAGCACCACCGCGCCGACGACGCCGGTGGCGAGGATGTAGGAGCGCTTGCCATACACCCACGACAGGTAGAGGAAGCACACCCCCATCGCGAGCCACGAGATGCGCGTGTAGGTGGAGATCTCCAGCGCCACGAGCAGGATGATGTAGATCAGCCGGCCCGCCCGGTTCTTCACGCGCGGATCGAGGAACTCCGCGTACGCGAGGCAGAACAGGAACGTGAGGTACATGCTGAAGTGGGCGGGGTGGAAGAAGCTCGAATTGACCCGGTTGTACCCCTCGGTCACGTCGTTGCCCGTGCCCGTGATCCACTGGTAGAAGCCGTAGACGATGGGGATGGCGCTCGACGCGTACATCGCGGCGATGACCTGCCGGACCATCTTCCGGTCGATCATGTCGCTGATGATGAGGTAGGTGAAGAACGGCGCCGCGAGGCGGGTGACGAAGCGCAGCGCCCACCGGAAGTCGGGCGCCCAGAACATCGACGCCGCGAAGAGCCCGAGGAAGATCCCGTACGGGACGGTGAGCGAGCGACCCTTGAAGGGGTTCTTCCAGAGCACGAGGAAGTAGACGACGCCGATGCCCGTGGCGAGCACGTTGGCGAGGCCGCCGAGGTCGAAGTTCAGGCCCTCCGTGCCCATTCGCTCGCCGCCCGCGATGAAGTTGCGGAGCGAGATGAGCATGAGGAAGCCGAGGATGAACGCGCGCGGATTGGCGAGGAACAACCCGCCGCCCACCCCCACGATCGCGAGCGCGGCCATGTAGTTGACGCCGCCGAACGCGAGCGCCGCGGCCAGCGGGATGGCGACCGCGGCCGGGAGGAGGAGCTGGCGGACGGGATCCGAGCCGAGATCCGCGAGCGGGGAGTTGTTCATCGCCACGGCGTCGTCGGATGCACGCCGCAGCTTACCCGGATGGACCCCCGGCGGTTAGGCCCGACGGCCACAGGATGCCCTCGGCAGTGATCGACCCGAACCCGTCCCGACCGCTCCGCGTCCTCCAGATCGCCCGTGTGTTCTGGCCGAACATCGGGGGGATCGAGCGCCACGTCCAGTGGCTCTCCGAGCAGCTCGTGCGCCGCGGCCACGTGTGTGACGTCGTGACGTTGAACCGCTCGTTCGAGGACGGCACGGTGTACCCCGCCTACGACGAGCACAACGGGGTCCACATCTGGCGGGTGCCCTTCGCGGGCAGCACGCGCTATCCGTTGGCGCCCCGCGTGGCCCGGTTCGCCTCCCGCTACGACGTCGTCCACGTGCACGCGATCGATTTTCTCGCGGACTGGATGGTGGCGACGAAGCGGTGGCACGGTCGGCCGGTGGTGCTCTCGACGCACGGCGGCTTCTTCCACACCGCGTTCGCGCCCACGCTCAAGAAGATCTGGTTCCAGACCGCCACCCGCGCCATGCTCCACGGGGTCGACCGCCTGCTGTACACCTCCGATCAGGACGAGGAGCTGTTCCGCGCCATCACCGACAAGGGCACGATCCTCCGCAACGCGGTCGATCTCGCCCCGTGGGAGAACCTCGGCGCGCACCCCACGCCCGGCGCGTGGGTGACCATCGGGCGCGTCGACACGCACAAGGGGCTGTCCAACCTCGTGAAGACCCTCGCGGCCGTCCGCGACCGCGATCCGCGGCCGTTCCGCGCCGAGGTGCTCGGCCCCGAGGTCGTACCCGGCCTCGTCGCCGGGTTGGAGCGCGAACGCGACGCTCTGGGCCTGCAGGACCGCCTCGTGTTCCGCGGCAAGGTGACCCAGGAGGAGCTCGTGGCCGCCGTCGACCGCGCCGATCTCGGGCTGTTCCCCTCGGAGTATGAATCCTTCGGCATCTCGGTCGTCGAGGCGATGGGCGCGGGCCTCGTGCCGGTGCTCAACGACATCCGGGCGTTCCGCTACTTCATCGAGGAGGGGCGCAACGGCTTCGTCACGAACTATGCCGACCCCGAGGCGGCGGCGGCCACGATCCTGCGCGCGCGCGATCTCGGGGCCCGGCGGGCCGAGGTGAGCGCGGCGGCGCGCACCAAGGCGCAGACCTACGCCTGGGAGCACGTCGTCGGGGATGTCGAGGCGGTGTATCGGAGCGTGATCGCGTCCTCGCGTTGAGGGGGCCCCAAGCGCGATCCCGTGCGTGTGCCCCACGAGGTCGTGTCGCGGCGGCGCGCGTCTGATAGTCTGCCGCGCATGTCGATCCGGCCCCCCCAGACCCGAGCTGATTCGTTCCGTCGCCTGTTCCTGGTCCTCGGGGCGGCCGTGTTGCCCATGCTCGGCGGCGTGCTCGAGCCCGCGCACGGCGACACGGGTGACGCCGGCGCCGACGACGGCACCGCGTGTTTCCCGTGGGACGAGGCGGAGGAGGGCGACTGCCCCTCCGAGGAGATCGCCGCCAAGCGGTTCTCCGACCGGTACGACGGCTGCGTGACCGAGGTGACCGGGTGGGGCGAATACGACGACGACACCTGCTGCTACCCGGTGGCAGTGGCCTGCACCTACGCGCCCCTGGGGTTCGGGTGCTCGAGCGCGCCGGTGGGTGGGTTCTAGGAACGTCGCGCGCACGGGCGTCGCCTCCGCGGGCGCCAGAAACCCCTACGGCGACACGCGCCCGACTCATGCCCCCCCGAGTACGCGTCCGAACGACTCATGCCCCGGTGACTACGCGCCAGGCGCACGTCCGCGGCGCCGGACCCGCGCCGGCCCGCCGAGCCCAATGGACCTACCTTGGTTTTCCGGATGCGCCCCGGAGCCTCGCTCGCGTCGGCGCGTATCCAAGCGGACATGACTCCGGATCGCGCGTATTCGGACCGACATGACCCCGCCCCCAGGTCCCGTGAGGCGCCCCTGGTCCGCGACGACTTCCTCCTGCGCCAGGTCCGCGCCCTGGCCCAGCTCGTGGCGCACGGGCCAACGGCGCGCCGCCCGGGCATCTCCCATCCGCGATGGCGCCCGCGCCGCCTCGCCGGTAGGTGGCCAACATGCTCCTCGTGCTCGCCCTCTCCGCCGCCGCCGCCGAGCTCCCGCGGTCGCTCGCCGCCTACGATCAGGCCGTCACCGTCGTCACCGGGGCGGTGAACACGGCGCTCCCGCGCTTCGCCGCGTGCAAGCCCGTCGCCGCGACCAAGCTCGTGTTCGAGGTCGATCTCGTCGGGGTTCCCGCGGTGACCACCGCCACGCTGAGCGCGAAGGGCGCGGCCGCGGTGTCCGCCCCGTGCCACGAGAAGATCGTCGCCGACGTGTTCACCCGGGCCCGGCCCCCCGTCGGGCGCTCGGCCGCGGTGGTGCTCGACGTGTCCGGCGCCACGCTCCGCCTCGACGGGGATGTCGCGCTCTTCGGCACCCTCGCCAAGGAGGCCGTGGAGGCCGGCGTCCGCGCGCGGATGGACCGGATCGCGCAGTGCTACGTCAACGCGCTGGAGGACGCCTCGGGGCTCACCGGCGAGGTCGTGGTGGGCTTCACCGTGCTCCCGAACGGCCAGGTGCTCACGACGGAGCTCAAGCGCACCAGCCTCTGGAACCCGCCGACGGAGGCCTGCGTGCTCGCCGAGGTGGCGAAGGCGACGTTCGCGGAGCCCGAGGGCGGCGGCATCGTGCGGGTGACCTACCCGTTCACGTTCGAGCCGCCGACGAAGTAGTTCTCGGAGAGGCCTCAGCCCTTCGGAGCCTTGGTGACCAGCCGCTTGAGCCACCGGAGCCCGCGGGCCTCCTCGGCGGCCACGGTGTCGGCGTCGAGGCCGAGGGTCTTTGCCGTGGCGTCGGGCGGGTTCGGCTTGCCGCCGAAGAGCCCGTAGCGCGAGGCGAGGACCGCCCGCTCGGTCGGCTCGAGCTGGAAGAAGGCCTCCTCGAGCTCGTCCCACGTGACGCCGGTGTCGGGGCCGAACAGGGCGCCGAGGAGCGCCGGCCGCGCCTCGACAGCGACGGCGAGCCCGGCGTCCATCCCGCCGGGGCCGAAGGTGAGCTTGGAGTCGGGCTCGTCGAGGGACTCGCCCTCGATGGCGGTGAAGTAGTCGACCGGGAGGGTGTTCGACCGCGCCTCCTCCAGCGCCTCGGCGAGGTTGGCGGCGACGACGCACGCGGCCTCGCGCACCGACTCGACCTCGTCCTCCCACACCAGATCATGCGAGAGGACCACCACCTGCTCGCCCTCCTCCACGTCGATCGCCCACGCATCGCCATTGGCGGCGGTGCCGATGATCCAGAGCCCGAGCGCGGCGGGATCGTGCCACTCCTCGCCGCGGCTCTCGGCGACCATGTCCGCGAGCGTGGGGAGCACCTCGATCGGGCCCACGACCGCGCCGAGGTTGCGCGTGAGGAGGGCGAGGACGGGGGCGGAGAACGGGGGAGACGACTCGGGCACGGGGGGGCTCCGTGGGGGTTGCGGGGCGCGAACGGCCCCGGGGGCGGGACCCGCTCCTAACACGACGACCGGGCTCGAACACGGGCTTTGCCGTGCCGGGAGCAGGAAGATCCGCCTGTTCCGCCGAGGAGCCTCCGGTCGCACGCCGGGCCCCCGCATCTGGTCGCCCCGACGTTAGAGGGCCCGCTCCCGGAGCATTCATGTCCGTCGCGATCATCACCGGCGCCTCCAGCGGCATCGGTGCCTCCCTCGCCCGCGAGCTGGGCCGTCGCAAGTGGAAGGTGGGCGTGATCGCCCGGCGGGCCGACCTGCTCGACGCGATCGTGGCCGAGGTGCGCGCCGCCGGGGGCGAGGCCGCGGCCGCGGTCGCCGACGTGACCGACCGCGCCGCCCTCGACGCCGCCGTGCTCGCGCTCGAAGCCGCGCTCGGCCCGTGCGACCTGATGGTGGCCAACGCGGGCAGCGGCAAGCCCGCGGCCATGCACAAGATCCCGGTGGAGAGCATCCTCTGGACCATGCGGCTGAACTTCGACGGCGCGCTCCACAGCGCCGCCGCCGTCCTGCCGGGCATGCTCGAACGGAAGCGCGGTCACGTCGCGGTCGTGTCGAGCGTGGCGGCCCACCGCGGGCTCCCCGGCAACGCCGGGTACAGCGCGAGCAAGGCCGCCGTGAGCACGCTCTGGGAGTCCATGCGCGTGGATCTGCGCCCGCACGGCGTGACGTGCACGACCATCCACCCGGGCTTCGTCGCGACGCCGCTCACCGCGAAGAACCGCTTCAAGATGCCGTTCCTGCTCACGGCCGACCGGGCTGCGGTCATCGTGGCGGACGGGCTCGAGGCGCGCGCGGCCGAGATCACGTTCCCGTGGCAGATGCGTTGGATCGGGAGGCTGATGCGCTGGTTGCCGATCTGGTTGTACGACCGGGTCGCGCCGAGGACGTGAGCAAGGACGGAGCGCGGCGGCCGCGGTCGGCGCCGCCTCCCGGTTTGGTGTCACGCGAGGGATCCCGGCGCCGGGGACCGCGGCCCGCGTCGGTCGCCCGACCGCTCTGAGCCTGACCGGCAATCCCGGACCGAGCCCGCTGAGGCGCATCCGGATGCCGGCTGCGTTCCGGCCGAGTGCGCAGGCCCGAGGCCTGTAATCGAGGCCGGGGCGCAGCCGGCGCCGGAGGCGTCCAGCGGGCGACGGGAGGGATTGCCGGTCAGGCTCTTTAGTCCGAGAGCCCCCGCGCCCGCCGCCGACGCAAGCGCTCCTCCTCGCCCCGGCCCTTCCCGGGCGGCCGATCGCCCGCCTCGCCGCGCGGTCTGCGCTCGCCCCCCTCCCCGCGGGGTCCGCGCTCGCGCTCGGCCGTCGGCGCGACCTCCAGCAGGTTGCCGGCGGCGTCCACCCGCCACCACCGCGCCGGATCGTCGGGCGTCGTCGTGAGCGCCGTGCGCAGGGCGGTCCAGTCCTGCAGATCCGGCAGGGCCGCTTCCAGGCGCGCGTAGCGGGCCTCGGCGACCTCGACCGACGCGGACGCGAAGTCCGCCCGCTCGTAGAGGCACACCCGGCCGCGGCCGCTGAAGTAGGGGCCCCGCGCCGTGAGCCGCCAGCGCGCCCGGAACGCCGCGTCGGGCAGCAGGACGCGCTCCACCGGGCTCTGGTAGCCCTCCACGGGGCAGGTGAGGAACACGAGCGCGGGATCCTCGGCGTGGAACGCCGCCAGGAACGCGCGGGCCTCGGGGACGTCGGCCACGGGCGCATCGGGGGGCAGGTCGGCGGTCACGAGCCGGGCCGCCTCGGGCCAGGTCAGGCCGCGCGCGTCGAGCAGGCGGGCGTCGAGGAGCAGGTAGCTCACGAGCCCGATGTCCTCGAAGACGAAGGCCTCGCCCGGCGGCAGCCGCTCGACGAGGAGGCGCACGAACCAGTCCGTGTCGATGCGTGGGCGCGTCGGCCATCGGAAGAGCGCGTCGTTGGGGCGGTCGGAGCGCTGGTGCACGGTCACCCAGGGCGGCGCGAGGCGATCGAGCGCGGACACGTCCATGCCGCCCGGCTTCGACACCCGGTCGATCCCCACGATCCGGGACTCGGTGACGGCGGCGGCGACGACCCAGAGCGCGCCCACCGCGCCGAGGAGCACGCGCCAGCGGCGTTCCCGGGCTGCCGCCACCGCGTCGAGACCGAGGATCGCACCCGCCATCGCGACCGGCACGACCGGCGCCAGGACCCGCAGCTCGCCGAAGTTGTCGCCGTTCGCGACGAGGACGAACGCCGCGGCCGGGACCAGCGACAGCAGCGGGAGCCCGCGCCCGGATCGCACCGCCAGCGCCCCGCCGACGGCGAGGAGCGCGGTCAGCAGCGGATCGTAGGCGAGGGCCGCGAGGAGGTAGCGCCAGCCGCCCGACCGGATCGCGTCCTGCCCCCAGACGAGCTTGGCGGCCCCGGTGTTGGCGAACAGCGCGTCGTAGAGCACGAACCGGTGCACGAACTGCGCGGTGAGGGGGACGAGGAGGAGCGCGAACATGATGGCGACACGACGATCGGCGAGGCGCGGGCGCGGGCGGGCGCGGAGCCAGACGCCGAGCCACGCCACCGCGGGCACCAGGAGGTAGAGCGCGCCTTCGGGCCGGGTCACCGCGACGAGGCCCCAGAGCAGCGCCGAAAGCGGCGCGCGCGGCAGCCGCGTGGGCGCCTCGGTGACGACGGTGGCGGCGCGCACCTCGACGAGCAGGCGCCAGGTGCCGGCCGTGATCAGGAACGCCATCAGGGGCGACTCCAGGCCGGTCACGAGCCACGGGCGCATCACGGCCGAGGTCGCGACGAGCAGGGCCGCGCCGACCCCCGCCACGCGGCTGCCCCCCGCGGCGCGCACGCAGCCCGCGGTGGCGACGATCGTCCCCGCGAAGAGCGCCAGGGACCACCCGTACACCCACGGCAGCAGCGGCGCCCCGAGCGCGAGGCCGAGCGCCACGAGCAGGGTCCACGTGAGGTTGGAGTAGCCCTCGACGGCCGGGGGCGCGGCGTCCCAGACGAGGCCGAGGCCGTCCGCGACGTTGGCGGCGTACCGGAAGGAGATCCAGGCGTCGTCCACGGTCTTCGGGAGCATCGGGAGCACGAGGATCGTGCCGATGGCCACGGCGAGCGCGAGGGCCACCGCGCCGCCGATCTTCGCGGCTCTCACCATCCATCGCTCCCGGGGCGGCGAAGTCTACCGCGTCGCGGCGACGGCGTGGTCGACCCCTTCTCCGACGCATGGCCAAAAGGGCGCGCCCGGGCGCGGACGCCCGGTCGGTCCCTTCCCGGCTTCGCTGCGCTCGGTCCGGCCGAGGCGGCCGGGACCGGCCGCGCCCGAGCGCGCGGCCGCCGTCCAGGCACCTCGCGCCGCGCGAAACCACTCCCGCGTGAAAGCGCGCGGCTGGCCTCGTGCTTCACTCCGCAATACCCGGCGCCCGCCGTGGCACGATCCCGTGTCCGGTCCACCCCGGAGATCCCCATGAAGATCAAGTCCACCGTTCGCGCCGGCGCCGCCCGTCGCGCTTCCCGCTAGTTCGAAACGGGGTCGGCGCGCACGTCGCGTCGACCCCACCTCCCCAACCGCAGGAAGGGAGCGCGCCCCGTGACGGACCCCTTCGTCGTGCCCGACTCGTTCTGGACTGAGGTGACGAGCCTCTGGAAGCAGGCCCCGCGGGTCTGGCGGCGCCCCGAGCGCGAGGCCGAGCGCCACGAGCAGGGTCCACGTGAGGTTGGAGTAGCCCTCGACGGCCGGGGGCGC
>JAKFCH010000200.1:0-81159 GCA_036676765.1 Deltaproteobacteria bacterium | reverse complement strand
CGGGAACGTGGCGGACGGTCGCTCGCTGCCCGCCGTCTGGAACGCCGTCGCGACGATGCGGCGGCGCCACGAGGTCCACACCTGCACGCGGTCGTGCAACCTGCTGAACTGCAACTTCGAGCGCGCCGGCTAGTCGATCTCGAAGGGCGTGATCACCACGCTGTCGCCGTCCTCGGCGAAGGTCCACGCGCGGTCGTCGGCGACGACGTAGGGCCGGCCGGTCTCCTCCAGGCAGAGGTCGTCGGACACGGTGAGCCGGTCGTCCGCGTAGGCGTAGGCGCCGAAGACCGCGTCGGCGCCTAGGAGCGTGCCGAGGATGCGGCCGTCCGACGTGACGCCCGCCTCCATGAACCAGAGCCCGCGCGTGATCTCGGTCCATGCGCCGTCGGCGGCGGACCAGCGGACCATCACGTGATCCCACACGCCGATGCTCGTGAAGTCTCCGCTCCGCTGCACGGTGGCCTCCAGGTAGCTCAGCACGAAGCCGCCGGGCGCGGGCACGATCCCGTTCGCGAGGGCCTCCATCGACTCCGGCGGCGCGGGCATGGCGATGACGGTGACCGCGCCGGTGGCGAGGTCCACCGCCTGCATCGGCCCCGGCCAGGTGGAGTCGGGCGCGCGGTAGAGCACGCCGTCGGAGACCACGCCCTCGCCGTGGCCGTAGGTGAGGTCCGCCGAGACGGTGGTGAGGGCGTGCGTGTCCACGTCGACGACGTGGACCGCGCTCGGCCCTTCGTCGGCGCGGTCGACGATCACGGCGCCGCCGGGCCCGCCGTACACCGACCAGCTCACGTCCTCGTACAGGGCCGTGGCAACGTCGGTGGTGGTGCCGGTGGCGAGGTCGACCGCGTAGGCGCGCACCTCGCGCGGGTCGGTGCCCGGGTACGAGAGCGCGAGGAGGCCGGCCCCGAACGGCGCCACGTCCATCACGGTCCGCCCATCGAGGCGCACCGCGGCGCCCAGCGACGCCGCGAGCGGACCGTCGCCGCGGTCCTCCGGCGCGAACCGGTAGACCTCCTCGGACATGAACGTGTCACGCGCGTCGAGCGGCGAGGCGCCGCACGCGGCCACCACCTCGTCGAGGTAGTCGGTGTCGGGCGGGCCGAGGCCGCACACCGTCGCGAACGAGAGCCGCTCGAACAGCTCGGGCGCCCGGCTGGTGAGGTCCTCCCGGAGGTCGAGCGCCAGGCAGAGGTTCAGCCGGAGGTCGACCGCCGGCGTCGTGCTCGCGGGGTCGATCTCGACGACCCAGTCGGGCCCCCCGTGGATCAGCGCCCCGTCCGAGCCCGCGCGCTCGACGACCTCCACCCGCGCGATGCACACCCGGTCGGGCCCGATCGCCGCCACGAAGTCCGCGTAGGCCGCCTCCAGCTCGGCGAGCCCGTCCGCCCCGAGGGCTCCGTCGGAGTCCTCGAACGTGGGCTCCGCCCCGCTCGCGCACGGATCGCAGCCGGGGCCGACCGTCAGGAGTACACAACCGATGGTCGCGGGGAGAGCTCGCATACGACGCACCTTACACCCGGACCGGGGGCGGTCGCCGTCCGAAGCCTCACGCATCTCGCATCCGGGTGGCGCCCGCGCGTTCCGTGCGCCCGGTTATCTCCGCCGCGATGATCCTCCCGCCGCGCACCCTCGCGATCCGCCTGTTCTTCTGGACCGCGCTGCTCGCCTACGCGATCTGGATCCTGCGCGGCCGGAGCGCCGACGAGGTGTTCGTGGCGGATCCGGCCCCGGTCGCCGTCGATCGACGCATCCCGCTGCCCGCTCCGGTCGGAGCGTTCGGCGACGCCGCGCCCTCCGAGGCGCCCCAGGACGTGGGCGCCCCCGCTGTCGTCGACATCGAGGCCGCCGTGGGCGCGATGGAGGCCGCGGGGTCGGCCCTCGCCGCGTGTGGTGCCACCGGCACGTTCAGCGTGCGCCTCGACACGGACGGGCTCGCCGAGGCGTGGATCGCCCCACCCGAAGGGGACGAGGCCGCCCTCACCCCCGAGGTCCAGGCGTGCGCGGCGCGCGCAGCGTGGGCCCCGGCGTGGCCGCGGACCGCCCAGGGCTTCGAGATGCAGCGCGCGATCCCCTGACGTGCGCTCTCAGCGCGCCCAGGCGAACGCGCGGATCTCGCTGCTCTCGGTGGCCACGTAGAGCCGGCCGCGCGCGACCGACACCCATCCGCCGCCCTCGACCTGGTCCACGCGCTCGCCCGTCGCGATGTCGAACACGTAGGTGTCGGCGCTC
Organism: Deltaproteobacteria bacterium; assembly: GCA_036676765.1. Taxonomy (GTDB): domain Bacteria; phylum Myxococcota_A; class UBA796; order UBA796; family SXON01; genus CAJBVW01. Next base: position 78,927 of record JAKFCH010000200.1, on the reverse strand, counting down.
GACGCGACGATCAGCATGTCGTCGGTGGCGATGGGCTGGTGCAGGAAGTCGTCGTCCCCGATGAAGATGCGACGGTACTCCCCGTCGGTGGCGCCGTAGGCCTCGACCGCGCCGTCGACGATCACGTACACGATCCCGTTGGCGACGGTCGGGACGCCGCTGGCATCCCCCTCCACCGACCAGAGCAGGGACTCCGTCTCGAGGTCGACGGCGTGGAGGCCGAGCGAGCCGGCGACGTAGGCGATCCCGCCCGCGATGACCGGCGCGGTGTCCATGTCGTAGCCGTGCCAATCCCACCCGAGCTCGAGCTCCCAGAGCAGGACCCCGGTGGAGGGATCGTGCGCGGAGAAGGTGCCGGCCACCCAGGCGTAGACGACGCCGTCGTCGTAGGCGGGGGTCCACTCGTCGTACTGCGCGAGGTTCGTGAAGAAGAGCTCGTCGCCATCGTCGGCGTCGAACCCGTAGAGTCCGCCGTAGCTGCCGCCGTTGACCCACACCTTTCCGTCGGCGATGGTGGGCGCGTAGTAGTGCTCCCACTGGGCGCTGTGGGGGCTACGCCAGAGGACATCGCCCTCCGCGGCGTCGAGGCACCAGAGGTGGGTGTCCCCGCTGTGGTTGCCACGCTGGAAGTAGAGCTTGTCGTCGTACCACGTGGCCGGGTTGACGGAGTTGGCCTCCGGCAGGTCGTAGCGCCATTGCTGGTCACCCGTGGCGGCGTCGAGCGAGAGCGCGAAGCCCTCGCCGAAGTAGAGGCCCACGGTGACGTAGACGTCGGCGCCCACCGCGAGGATCGGGTTCACGATCCCGTCGACCTCGAGGCTCCAGAGCGGGGCGAGGCGCGCCTCCCCGACGTAGCCGGGGAAGTACCCCGTGTGGGTCGGGCCGTTCCCGAGCGTCGTCCAGTCGCCGAAGAGCACGCCGGGCACGCTCGGATCGGCGTCATCGGTGTCCTCGGCGTTCTCGGTGTAGCCGTCGACCCGCTCGCAGGCGCGCACGGAGCTCCCGGGATCGCCGTAGCCGTCCGCGTCGGCGTCCTCGAACCACAAGGCGCCGTCGACCGGATCGTCGTCGATCGTGCCGTCGCAATCCTGGTCCACGCCGTCGCACGTCTCGACGCCGTCCGGGGAGATGCCCGCGTCCTCGTCGTCGCAGTCGTCGGCGTTCCCGACGAAGCCGGGCGTGGCGGCGCACCCCGTGGCGGTGAACGCGCCGTCCACGCCGTATCCGTCGGCGTCGTAGTCGATGTACCAGGTGGTCGCGTCGGCGGCGTCATCGTCGGCGACGCCGTCACAGTCCTCGTCCACGCCGTTGCAGTGCTCGGTGGCGCCCGGGTGGATGTCGGCATCGGCGTCGTCACAATCGTCGGCGGCGAGGGCGCCGTCTCCGTCCTGATCGTCTTCGGTGACGACGGCGCTGTCGTCCTCGTCGGGGCGCGGGTCCTTGCCCTCCTCCGAGGGAGCGCAAGCAGAGGCGAGGGCGAGGAAACAGACCAGGGGCAGGCGCGACATTCGCACCCGCTAACCCGCATGCGTCCGCACGCCAGCCTGCCGCGGCGACGTGAGCAATGGCTGAGGCTGGGCTTTTCATGTCAATCTCAGGAAACTTTCTTTCCAACATGAGTCGACAGAGTGTGACGACGCGCCAACTCTGGCTCGACCGTTAGCCGCCGCTGTAACAAGCCGCGAGCAACCCCAGACACGAGCCTGTGGGTGCACCGGACGTGGCCGGGCGGCCGCTCTCCCTGGCGGACGTCCAACGCGACGATCGCGTGGTGGTGCGATTCACAGCCCTTGTCAGCTCGAGGGGGAGCGGGGTTAGGGGTTGGTCGGCAGGTCGGACACCTGCAACTCGAACGCGGTCCGGGCCCCTTGCCTTCGGGTGGAGCCTTGCCCGTCGTTGTCAACCTGGAGCTGCTCATGAATACCCCCGTGCTCACCCAAACCCGCTGGCTCTTCCTGCTCTGCCTGGCTTGCGCCCCCAACGCCTCGACCCCCCTCGACGGGGCCGGCGACGACCGCATCTCCGGGGCCGACGGCGGCGAGGGCGGCGGCGTGTCGGGGGACGGCACCGATCCCGGCGCGGGCGGAGACGGCGGCGCGCCCGCCACTCCCGCCGTCCCGCTTCGCTTCATCGCCCTCGGCGATGCCGGCAAGGGCGACGACGTGCAGTACCAGGTGGCCGACGCGATGGGCCGGGTGTGCGCCGCGAACGGCTGCGAATTCGCCCTCTACCTGGGCGACAACTTCTACAGTGACGGTGTCTCCGAGATCGACGACGCCCAATTCGAGGAGAAGTTCGAGCTCCCCTACGCGGCGTTGGACTTCCCCTTCCACGTCGTGGCCGGCAACCACGACTACGGGGGTGGCGGCGGCGGCTTCGACGAGTGGCGCATCGCGCTCGAGGTCGAGTACACCGGCCACTCCGACAAGTGGACGATGCCCGCCGCCTTCTACACCTTCGCCGAGGGTGACGCGACGTTCTTCGCCCTCGACACCACCGCGCTGGATTGGGGCCGCACCACCCAACAGGCGGCGTGGATCCCCGCTGAATTCGAGGCCGCGCTCACCACCTGGAAGATCGGCTTCGGGCACCACCCGGTGCTCTCCAACGGCAGCCACGGCAACGCCAACGACAACTTCGCGCCGTTCGCGGACGCGAGCATCTGCGGGCAGATGGACGTGTACCTCTCCGGGCACGACCACAACCTCCAATGGTTGGAGAGCGACTGCCCCGGCACCGAGTACCTCGTGTCGGGCGGCGGCGGCGCCGGGACCTACGGCCTCGACGGGGACAACCCCGCCTGGTTCGAGGAGGAGACCAACGGTTTCCTCTGGGTCGAGATCGACGGGCGGACGTTCACCGGCGTGTTCTACGACGCGGATGGGAACGAGCTGTTCCGCCGGAGCGTCACCAAGTAGGCCGCGAGAGGGTGGCACCTACCAACGGTAGCGGCCACCCTCGCCCGGGTCCTCGAAGACCACGGCGTCATCGATCTCGACGCGGTCTGGCGCCGCGAACACGTCGACGTGGAAGCGGGTGCGCCGCTTGCTGAAGCCGGCCTTGGGATACACCGCGTGCTTGGCACCCAACGACATGTGGATGCCACACATCCGCTCGTAGGTGCTCACATCGTTGACCCGACGCGTGCGGGTGAGCGCGCGGTTGAGACCGAAGCCGAGCTCGCGCACCCAGACCGGGCCCTCCTCCGCCGCGATCGTCGCGAGGATCGCCGCGAAGGCGGGCGGCGCTCCGGGGGCCTCGACCACCTGGCCGCGCTCGATCCGGAGCGCGAACGGTACGTCGAGGAACGTGACCGAGAAGTCCTCCGCGCCGAACGCGGCGACCGGCACGACCCCGTTGACGGCGCCCAGGTCCACCGGCTCGGTGAACACCTCGCCGATCGGGAACTGGCCGCCCACGTTGGTGAACCCGGTGTAGTCCCCCACGTTGAGCTTCGCGTCCTCGAAGGGCCCGCCGTAGTCCAGCTCGCCGAGCGGCGAGACGAGGCGGATCGTACGGGCCGCGTCGATGCGCCCCTTGAGGGCGCCGCCGAGGCCGCGGTACCACGCGGGATCGTAGGCGAGCGCGTCGACGTAGACGGGGACCTCGTGCGCCGGGATGCGGCCGAGGTGGGGGTGCTCGATGACGTGGAGGCCGCGACGGAACAGCTCGAGGCGGAAGCGGAAGTCGCCCATCTCGAAGCGGGTGGACTGGACGAGCACCACGAGGCCGCCGGGCGGGACCGCGCCGACGGCCTCCATCACGCCGGAGACGGGGATTGTGTCGAAGTCCACGAACACGGCATGCGGAAGCGCGGCGCGGTAGCCCTCGGCCAGGAGCCGGGCGAGCGCGGATTGACCGTCGGCCACGACGAGGGCCGCGGTCGGGGCCGTGTGGCCGAGGGCCTTGCGCACGATGTCGTCGAGGTTCTGGGCGAGGGAGGGTTCCACGTCGGCGCTTTAGCACGGGAGCCGTCGGCGCCCCCATCGGCAATCCCGCCTCCGCAGCGGCCGCGCTCGGCGCGGGCCGGCTGCCCCTCCCCCATCGGATGGGCGGGCGACCGGGTGACAGTTAGGCCGCTTCATGCCAATCCTCCTCCTCCTTGCGCACGTCGCCGCGGCTGCGACGCTCACCGTGGGCGGCACCGGCGAATACCCCACGATCACCGACGCCATCTGGGACGCCGCCTCCGGTGACACCATCGCGGTCGAGGCCGGCGTCTACTACGAGTGCGTGGACTTCGCGGGGAAGGACCTCACGCTCGAAGGCACCGCGGGCAGCGCCGCCACCGAGCTCGCGGCGAGCGGCGCGTGCGATGTCGCGATCACCGCGACGGGAGACGAGACCTCGGTCGCCATCCGCGGCTTCACCATCACCAACCCCGGGTTCCAGGGCATCCGGCTGGAGGGGACCGACGCCGTGCTCGACGACGTGGTCGTGTCCGGCGCGGGCGGGAGCGTGGTGACGGCGGGGGGCGCGCTCTACCTCCACGACGGGACCTTCGTCGTGACCGACTCGGAGTTCGACGGCGGGTCGGCGCAGAGCGGCGGCAACGTGTACGTCACCAGCACGGCCACCGCGGGCTTCGTCGACAGCGCGATCACGAACGGGATCTCCACACGGCTCCAGGCCGGCGGCGTCTACGTGGCCGGCGCGCTCACGTTGGACGGCTGCGACGTGTCGGGGAACACCGCCACCACCTACGGGGCCGCCCTGTACGTGGCGCCGGGAGCCTTCGTCGCGTCGAGCGCCACCACGTGGGACTCCAACGACGGCAGCAACGGCGACGGCTCGGCCGTGCACGTGAGCGACGCGACGTTCAGCGCCACCGGTGACACATTCACGAACAACGAGGGCGAATTCTACGTGACGCGGGAATTCCACGGCGGCGCGATCTATGGCGGCGACGGCGCGAGCGTGACCACGGCGGCGTGCACGTTCGAGAACAATCGCGCGTACCGGGGGGGCGCCGTCTACGTCGAGGACACCCTCTCCAGCTACGCCGACGTCGGGTCCACCTTCGTGGACAACCTCGCCTACTACGGCGGCGCCGCCTACGCCGAGGGCTACCCCGACTTCGCGCTCGAGGGGACCACGCTCACCGACAACTACGCCCACTACAGCGGCGGCGCGCTCTACCTCGACGACACCATGCCCCTCATCGAGGGCGCCACGTTCGACGCAAACCGGGCCTCGTCGGGCGCGGGCGGCGCCCTCTACGCGTCGGGCGGCGGAACCGTGACGATCAGCGCCTCCACGTTCACGACGAACACCGCCCGGAGCAACAGCGGCGGCGCCCTCTACGTCTCCACCGACGGGCTCGTGCTCACCGACTCGGTGTTCACCGACAACTTCGCGGAGGACTGCGGCGCGGCCTGCGCGGCGGCCGACGACGTCGCGATCGACCGTTGCACGTTCACCGACAACGAGGCCACGTGGGCCACCGGTGCCCTCTCCGTGGGCGCCACGCTCGACCTCGCCCTCGCCGACCTCACGTTCGAGGGGAACGTGGCCGGCACGTCCGCCGGCGCGCTCAGCGTCACGCTCAACCAGACCACGCTCGCGCTGACCGGGGCCTCGTTCGTCGGAAACCGCGCCGGCGCGGACGGCGGGGCGCTCCTGGTCACCGGGCGCGGCACCAGCTGGGCCCCCGAGATCGTGTCCATCGTCGACTCGGTCTTCGCCGACAACACGGCGGGGAGCGACGGCGGCGCCGCGATGGTGAACCAGGTCCCAAGCCTGACGATCACCGGGTCGACCCTCGACCGCAACGCGGCGGGGAGCGCGAGCGGCCTCGGCGGCGGGCTCCATGTGGTCGACGCGGAGTACATGTCCGTCGACAACACCCGTTTCTGTGGCAACTCCGCGTTCGAGGGCGGCGGGGTCTACGCGGCGGACGACGCGGCCGAGGTGACCTGGACCAACAACGTGTTCCAGGAGAACGAGGCGGTCGGCGCGGGCGGTGCCCTGCACGTCAGCTCCGACACGACGTTCGACTTCGTGAACAACACGCTGGTCGGCAACGCCGCGGGGACCTTCGGCGGCGGCATCTACTTCTCGGACACCCAGGGCAGCGTCATCAACAACGTCTTCGCGTGGACGCGGAGCGGGGATGCCATGTACGCCGCCGATGCCACGTCCGGCACCTACGTACGTGCCACGTACAACGATTGGTACACCAACACGACGGCGGACGGCGGCGGCTCGTTCACCTTCTCGAGCACCACCTTCGGCAACACCACCGCCGACCCCGCCCTGCTCGCCTACACCCTCGACGGCGACTGCGAAAACGACAGCCTGACGCTCGCCACGGGCTCGCCGCTCGTCGACGCGGGGAGCACGGCCTACACCGACGTGGACGGCTCCCGCTCGGACATCGGCGCATACGGCGGCGCATCCTCCGCATGGGTCGACGCCGACGGCGACGGCTGGGTCGCGGACGTGGACTGCGACGACACGGACGCGACCCGGAACCCCGGCGCGGCCGACCCCACCACCGACGGCATCGACCAGGACTGCGACGACATCGACGGCGCCGGAGGAGAGGGAGACGCGGACACGGACACCGACACCGACACCGACACCGACACCGACACCGACACCGACACCGACGCCGACACCGACACCGACACCGACTCCGACACCGACTCCGACACCGACACCGACACCGACACCGACTCCGACGATATCGATTCCGATATCGACTCCGATATCGATTCCGACATCGATTCCGATATTGATTCCGATATCGACATCGATTCCGATCCCAATCCGACCTGCGGCTGCAACACCCCCTCCCCCGCCGCCTCCCTCCCCCTCCTCCTCGGCGCGCTCGTCCTTACCGGTCGCCGCCGGTCACCCTCGCCAGCCACTCCGCCTCGCACGCCCGGATCGCCTCGGCGGTGAGCGGCTCCGCGCGCGGCGTGACCGTCGCGTTGCCCTCCTTGTCGAGCTTCACGTTGGGTTGGAAACACTTCACGTAGGCGGGCGGCGCGGCGCGGTCGTGCGCCATCTTGCGATCGAGCTGCCCGGTGTGCTTCGCGGGGGTGCGCGCCACCACGAGGTCGTTGAGGCCGAGCTTGTCGATGATCGCGACGTTGGGCATGCCCCAGGCGGGGTAGCCCACGGCGGCGGCCGCGAGCACCGGGTAGCCATCGAGGGGGATGGTCTGACCCTGTTCGCGCGCGGGGTAGCGGGTGGCCTGGTACCACAGATAGGTGCGGTGGCCCTGGTGGCGGATGCCGATGAAGTGGCCGAGGAGCTGGCTCTGGAGGGCATCCCAGGCCATGGCGTAGGGCCGAATCGGGAGGGGGACGTGCTCCGCGATGGGGTACCGGAACGAGCCCGCCTCCTTGTGACCCACGGCGGTGCGGGTGTGCCACCAATGCGTCCAGGGCAGGACGAGGCCGAGCAATGTCATCGCCGAATACGTGATCCAGCTGCGGCGGGAGGGCCAACCGAGGCGATCGCACACGACGAAGAACGAGAGCGCGAGCAACGGGACGAGGTGGTGGTAGGGCCGGTACTCGAAGTGGTCGCCGCCGACGTTGAACGTGTAGTAGGCGAAGTGGGCGGCGACGGTGGCGATGCCGATCCAACGCGCGAGCGTTGACCCGGGCAAGGCACCCAACGCACGAAGCCCCCCGTTGCTACGCAGTCCCCGAACGGCCGCCCCCGCGCCGATGGCCACAACCCCGAGCCACACCCAATAGCCGTACTCCAGGAGGAAGCTCGCGAGATATCCGATGCCGGCGACCGGCCACGGCCCGACGTGCTTCGCGTAGTAGGTGTTGGGGAGCAGGTAGCCATACGTGTCGAGGCGCCAGAGCACGTGCGCGACCGGCAGGAGCAGCGGGAGGGCGGCGAGCAGGTGCCGGAGTCGGAACGGGCGCGCGCGGATGGCAAATACCGCGAGTGTCGCGACGATATACAGGAGCCCGTCGGGCCGGGTGAGCGCCATGAGCGCCGCGATCGTGCTCAACAGGAGCAGCGGCGCCGCCTCGGCGACGACGGCGGCCGCGACCCACGCGAGCACCACGGCGCTGAACAGGGCGGTCTCGAGGCCGCCGCTCGTCCACGCGAGGAACGTGCGGTTGGAGAGCGTGGCGAACAGGACCGCGGCGAGCACGGCGGTGCGGTGGCGAGCGAGCGCGCCGACGAGCGGGAGGCGCCATGCCATCCAGGCGACGAGGCCGACGGAGGCGTAGCTGAAGGCGAGCGAGAGCGCGGGTGCGGACTCCGGGGGTTGGACGCCGGTGAGCCGCCAGAACCAATCGAGGAGCACGATCCAGAGGAAGCTGGTGTACCCCTCGACCGGGCGCCAGGGCGGGGGGTTCCACACGTAGCCGAGCCCCGCATGCGCGTTGCTCACGTAGCGGAACTCGATGTAGGCGTCGTCGCAGAGGAACCAGAACTCGCGCCAGCCCAGCCACAACGCCACGGCCGCGAGGGCGAGGACGAGGAGCCGGGCGCCGCTCGACGGGAGCCGGGCGAACACGTTCAGGCGCTGGCGCCGTCGTAGAAGTGCGTATCGAGCTTCGAGGGGTCGACGCCGTCGAGGCAACGGGCGTTGATCGCCACCATCGGCGAGCCGTCGGGCATGGACCCGCGCGCGAAGGAGCGGATGCCGCACACCTTGCAGAAGAGGTGCGCGATGGCCTGCTTGTTGAAGCGGTAGTCGGTCAGGCTGTCCTCCCCCTGGAGGAGGGTGAACCCCGCCGCCGGCACGAACGCCAGCATGGTGCCGGTCTTCTGGCAGATGCTGCAGTTGCAGGTGATCACGGGCTTGGAGAGATCGGCCTGCACTTCGTAGCGGACGGCGCCGCAGTGGCAGCCGCCGGTGTGGAGCTTCGCGGTCATGGGGTCCTCGGGGTGGCCCATCGACCTATCCCGGCGATCGGGCCGGCGATCAGGCTTCGGAGCGCCTGTTCCGCCGCCGCCGCAGCCCCGCCCCGGCGAGGAGCCCGACGGGCACGATCCACGCGCCGGTGTCCTCGTGGGTGCGCTCGTACGTGGTCTCGTCCTGCAGGTAGATGATCGTGGTCGCCTCGGTCCGCTCCCCCGAGTCCGTGAACACCGGATCGACGACGTTTGCGTCGGGGTGCACGACCGCGTCGTAGCGCGTGAGCCATCGCTCGCCCGTCTCCGTCCTGAACGGGCCCGCGTACGCCAGCCACATCCGCCGCTGGTCGCCGCCGAGCCGGAGGAGGTGCTGGTAGTACATGCCGCTCGGGTCCCAGTAGTCGGCGCCGAGGATGTCCCAGGTCTCGCCGTCCGTCTCGTCGGGGTTGGCGACGGCCTCCCACCCCGAGAGCGTGGCCGTGCCCGTCGCGAGCACGAACAGCTCGGTGCGCACCTCCTCGACGGTGGCGGTGCGGCCGAGGCGGGCGGGGAACACGGTGTGCAGGGCGCCGTCGGCGCCGGCCCCGTAGGTGATGCGCAGCGGGTCGAGCTCGACGCCGCCCTCGGGGGTCTGGGCCACGTCCGGGGCGAGCTGCACGGCGACGAATTCGTAGCCGATGGGGTCTGCGACGTAGGCCTCGAGCGCGTCCGAGAGGAGGGAGACGTCGTAGCCGTGGTCCGTGAGCCAGGTCGAGAGGCTGTCCGCATCCGTGGCGGACAAGGTCGTGTACTCGAAGTCGCCGGCGAACCCGGTGCCGGTGACCTCCACGCCGGTGTCGCCGCCGAAGTTGCCGGCGTCCCCCTTGGATCGGAGCCCGGCGCTGCTGCCGCACCCGCACCCGTCGTCGCTCTTGGGGTCGAGCTCGACCTGGGGCGCCGAGGCGAGCGCGACGGCGTCGATCAGCGCGGGGTCCCCCTCGGCCACGTCGGTGATGGCGCCGGGCACGGCGAGCACCCACGCGAAGTCGGCGGCGTTCCCGACGTACCGGGCGCGGTAGGTCACGGTGACGCTGTCCGTGCCGATTTCGAACACGGCCTGCTGGGCATCGGACGCCACGAGCGCCCCCTCCGTCGGGACGAAGCCGCCGCACGCGAACGCCACCGGTACCAGCAGGGAGAGGAGCACGTGAACCTCCGGCGCCTACCTTAGACCTGGACCTTCACGATCCGCTTGATCATCCAGGCGCCGACGATCTGGAGCGTGAGCATCACGAAGAGGAAGACCCACCCGAGCCACGTGGTCCAGAGCCGCGAGATGAGCTGCGGGTCCATGATCCAGAGGATGAACGCGAGCACGAACGGCATCGCGACGATGATCACCCCCTGGGCGACCCCCTGCGCGGTGAGGCTCGCGATGCGCCCCTGCACCTTCTTCCGCTCGCGGATCGTGTGGGCGACGGTGTCGAAGGTCTCCGACAGGTTGCCACCCGACTGGCGGAGGATGTTGATGCTCGTGACGATGATCTGGATGTCCTCGGTCCCGATGCGCTTCTCCAGCGCGAGCAGCGCGTCCTCGAGCGGCACGCCGAGGCGCTGCTCGTTGAGCATGAGCGCGAATTCCTGCGAAATCGGGTCGGGCAGCTCCTCGCGCACCATGTCCATCGCCTGGAGCAGGGAGAGGCCGGACTTCAGTCCGTTCGACATGAACGCGAGCGCGTCGAGCAGCTGATCCTCGAAGCGACCGATGCGCCGCTCCCACATCGTCTCGACCACGAAGCGCGGCAGCTTGTAGCCGACGGGCAGGCCAAAGGGGCCGACGACGAGCGCGCCGATGACGAACGCGCGGATGATGTGGTAGCCCCAGGGCTCGTACGGGATCCCGGTGGTGAGGAACCAACCGAGGGTGCCGAACGCGAGGACGGAGCCGACGATCGCCGCCACGCACCAGGCCTGCGGCACCTCGAGGTACATCCGGTCGAACATGCCCTGCATCCAGCGGACGTAGCCGGAGGTGGCGGCCTCGAAGCGCGCCCCGAACCACGGCGCGGCGTACCAGCCGACGACCAGCCACGCGCCCACGCCCGCGAGCACGAACACGAGGCGGACGATCGTGAGGAGGTCCCAATACTGCGGAAGCATCACGCCCGTCCGCGGGGGATGGCGCCCTGCGGGACGACCGGCGCGGCCCCGCCGGCCGATACGCCCTGGCCCACCGGGGCGGCGAAGATGCCGCGCGGCAGGTCGATGCCGAGCGCGTCGAGCTTGCTCACGAACTTGGGGATGAACCCCGAGGCCATGTGGTGGCCGATGACCTTCTTGTTCGCGTCGAGCCCGGTCTGCTTGAAGGTGTAGATCTCCTGCAGCGTGATGGTGTTGGCCTCCATGCCGGTCACCTCGGCCACGGAGATCACCTTGCGGGAGCCGTCGGACATGCGCGTCGTCTGCACGAGGATGTGCACGGCGCTCGCGATCTGCTCGCGGATGGCGCGGCTCGGCAGGTCGAGGCCGGCGAACATCACCAGGGTCTCGAGGCGGGAGATCGCGTCCCGCGGGGAGTTCGAGTGGACCGTCGTGAGCGAGCCGTCGTGGCCGGTGTTCATCGCCTGGAGCATGTCGAGCGCCTCGGCGCCGCGGCACTCGCCGACGACGATGCGATCGGGCCGCATGCGCAGGCAGTTCTTCACGAGGTCGCGGATCTTGACCTCGCCGATGCCCTCGATGTTGGGCGGCCGCGACTCCATGCGCACCACGTGCGGCTGCTTGAGCTGGAGCTCGGCGGCGTCCTCCACCGTGACGATGCGCTCGTCCGGCGGGATGAAGCTCGACAACACGTTGAGCAGCGTCGTCTTTCCGGAGCCCGTGCCGCCGGAGATGAGGATGTTGAGCCGCGCCTCGACACACGCGCGCAGCAGGTCCGCGAGCTCGGGGGTGAACGCCCCGAAGCGCACGAGATCCGCGACCTTGAACGGCTCCTTCGCGAACTTTCGGATGGTGATCGACGGGCCGTCGATGGCGAGCGGCGGGATCACGGCGTTCACGCGGCTCCCGTCGGGGAGGCGGGCGTCGACCATCGGCGACTTCTCGTCCACGCGCCGGCCGAGCGGCTGGACGATGCGCTCGATCACCGCGAGCAGCTGCTGATCGTCGGTGAACGAGAGGTTCGTCTTCTGGAGCTTGCCGTTGATCTCGACGAACACGTTGTCGCGGCCGTTGACCATCACTTCCGTGACGCGGTCGTCCGCGAGCAGGTCCTCGAGGGGCCCGAGCCCGAGGGCCTCGTCGAGCACCTCCTTCACGATGCGCTGGCGGTCGGCGCGATCGGTGATCGTGCCGCCCTCCTCGTCGAGCACCCGCGAGATGGCGACCTCCGCACGCTCGCGCAGCACCTTGTCACGGTCCTGGTTGCTCGCGAGCTCGCGGTCGAGCCGCTTGAGATCCAGCACCTCGACGAGGCGCTTGTGGATCAACATCTTGAGCGCGGTGCGCGTGTCGATCTCGCCCTTCCGGCCGCCGCCGCGCCCGCCGCGCGACTTCATCCACCCGGCGACCTCCTTCGCCTTGTCCTCCGCGATCACCTGCTTGCGCGCGTCGGTCACGCCGACGTCCTGGGGCCGCGCGAGCGCCCCGAGCTGATCGAGCACCCCCTTCTCCACGAGCTGCCGGGCGAGCTCGTCGTAGTGGCGGGTGAGCTTCTCGCGCGGGGCTTCGAGCACGAACGGCGTGCCGCGCGCGGCGTGGGTGGCGGTGAGGGTGTCGTCCTTCGGGAGGGTCACGAGCACGGGGCGCCCGAGCCGGCCGAGCACGAGCTCCTTGGTGATCGGTCCCGCGGCGTCGAGGCGGTTGACGATCACCTTCACGAGCTGCTGGGGGAACTGGAGCTGCTGGAGCTGGTCGATCATCCGGCGCGTGGACTGGATGACGTTGAAGTCGGGCGTCGTGACGACGAAGATGCCGCTCGACCGCTCCATCGCCGCCATGCCGAGAGGGTCGATGCCCGCGCCGCAGTCCACCACGATGTAGGTGGCGAGCGGCAGACAGAGGTCGAGCATGCGGGTGACCGCTTCGAGCGGCACCTTGTCGGCGGCCTCGGGGGTCGCCGCGAGGGGGAGGAGCCCGAGCCCTGCGGGGTGGGCCGCGATGTAGGGCCCCACGGTCTCGGGGGTGAGCTGGGCGAGGTAGGGCGCGAAGTCCGCGATGGTGCGCACCTCGGTGAGGCCGAGGAGCGCGGCGCCGTCTCCCGCGCCGGCGCGGTCGAGCTCGACGAGGAGGACCCGCTCGCGGGTCTCCTTCAGGAAGGACAACGCGAGGTTCACCGCGAAGGTGGTCTTCCCGACGCCGTCACGCGCCCCGGCCACCGCGACCACCCGGCTTCCGGCGTAGGGCGCCATCTACTGCCGGACCTCGAGGAGGTTGAACTTCTCCTGGATCTCGCGGTTGGCGGTCGAGGACGACTCGTGGATCTGCGGGGTGATGAACACCAGGAACTGCTGCTTCTGCTTCTTGTAGTCCTTGGCGTTGTACAGGTTGAACACGCCTTCGGACAGCGAGGCGCTGTTCTCCGGGAGCCGGTTGTAGTCGACCCGGTCGCTCACGCGCTGCAGGCCGCCGATCACGATGCTCTCCCCGGCGCGCGCGTACTGCGACGTGGTGATGTCGGACTGGTCGATGGCCGGGTAGCCGTTGGTGCCGACCTCGCCGAGCGAGGACACCTCGACCTTGATGTTCAGATCGACCTCGGAGCCCTGGGCGTACGGGGTCACGTCGAGGGTGATGCCGACGTCCTCGAAGATGACCGTCTGCGTGCCGTTCTCGATGAACACGAACGGGATGCGCTGCCCGGAGAAGATGTGCGCGGTGTCGCCGCTCTTGACCGACACCGTCGGGTTCTCGAGCACCCGCGCGTAGCCGCTGCGCCGCGCGCGCTCGAGGCGCGGCAGGAGCGAGGTGATCGTGGCGGCGGCGGTGCCCTCGGCGGCGGAGGCGTCGTAGAAGTCATGGAGGAAGTCGAACGTGATGCCGCCGCTCACGGAGAGCGGGGTCCACTCGACGCCCCACGAGGTCACGAGGGACTTGGTGAGCTCCACGAAGTGGACGACCATCACGATGGTCTCGGCGCGGCCGGGGATGCGGTCGACCTCGCGCACCTCGAGGACGTTGACGACGTCGGGGTAGTAGGCGCGGGCGATGGCCTCGGCCCGCTTGCTCGCCATGTCCGAGTGCACGATGCCCTCGAGCATGATCTTCTTGCCGACCAGCCGCACGTTCACGCCGGGCGTGCCGATCTCCTTCTGGATGAGCGACGCGAGGAGGCGCTGGGCGATCGGCGAGAGCGTGACCATCGACTCGATGAGGGGCTCGCGCTCGTCGAGGTCCTGGACGCGCTCGAGCTCGTCGTCCAGGCTGACCTCGCCCTGGACGTACACGCGGTCGTTCATGATCTTGAACGAGAGGCCCTCGATGTCGTCGAGGAGCGCCTGGACGTTCTTCATGACCTTGGCGAGGTTGGCCGGGATGATCGTGATCTCGATCTCGTCGACCCGGGCGCCGCGCGTGTTGTAGACGATGAGGTTGGTCGTGCCGACCTCCCGCCCGGCGACGAGGATCTGCCGGGCGTCGCGGAGCGGCACCACCTTTGCGATCTCGGACGAGCCGACCGAGACATCCCCGAAGCTGTACGGGATGTCGATCGCCTGCTGCGTATTGATGACGATGACCTGGTCCGGCACCTCTCCCGCCGCCTGCGTGCTCGGCACCACCGCTGGGACCGCGAGCACGAGCGGCGCGAGGAGCGCGAGGGAGACGGCGACGCGCGCGGCCCAGCCGGCGCGAGGGGCGCGGACGGGGCTCAAAGGCCACCCCCTTCGATGACGCGGTAGCGGGGCCCGGAGCGGTACCGCACCTGCTGGACGATGCCGAGGGTGGAGGCGACGGTGGCGTGGTCGAGGACGATGGGCTCCGGCGTCTCCCACAAGGAGCGGAGGCTCACCGTGAGGTCCCCGATCTGCTGGGCGAGCACGAGCTTCTGGGCCTCGGCGGGGCGCACGGCCACGGTGATCGTGGCGCTGCTGCCGAGCACCTCCGACGGGGCCGGCTCCGACTGCCGGGTGGACTGGCCATCCTCGGACATCGTCACGATGTCGCGCGTGGTGGGGCGCCCGATGTCGTCCACCACGGAGAGCACCCACACGTCTTGCATGACGGTGACGGTGCGCACGTCCGACTTCTCGCCGGTGCCGAAGTCGAAGGTGCCGAGGAGGTCGACGTGGTTGCCGGGGCGGATGTGGCCGCCGACGGCGTTGAACACGGACACGTCCAGGGAGATCGCGCGGAGGCCCTTCGGCACGTAGAGCGCGAGGCCCGCCTCGTCCGCGGTCACGAGCTTGGTGGCGACCACCTGCTCCCCCGCGAGGATGGGGACGGCGCTGATCTGGTCGCGGATCTGATCGACCGACGAGAGCGCCTTCGGCTGCTGCCAGTGGCGCGGCACGTCGACCAGCTCGACCATGGTCTCGTCGAGGCGCACGTTGTCGAGGATGTCGCGGGTGGCCACGAGCGTCTTCATCGGGGCGGTCTCGTAGAGGAGGCCCTGCTCGCGCTGGTGCACGTAGCGGCACTGCGCGAAGGTCGCGACGAGCGCGACCACCAGGGCGAACAGGAACGCGCGCGGATTCTTCAAACGGGCCTCGACGGGACGGGGAAGGCGAGTCTACGACATCTCGGAGCCATCTGGGGCGCGGCCGCGGACACCACCGCCACCGTTCGCCCCGGGACCCGAGGAATACGACGGGCGCGCCACCTCAGGGTCACGCTCAGCGCCGGTCGCCGCTCCCGTCCCGGGTGCCCGCGCCGAACAGTTGGCTCGTGTCGGACTTCAGCCCGGTCACCCCCTCGGAGAACCCCGGGACGAACGCGTAGGCCGCCACCGCGAGCCCGACGACCGCCACGCTGATGAGCAGGAAGTACTCGGTGGTGGCCTGGCCCCGCCGGGATCCGAGGAGCGAGGTGCCGCGCGTGGACGGGCTCATCCGGGCGGCCCCCACAGGTTCGGCCAGGGCTGGAGCCGCGCGACCAGCACGCCGGCGGAGATCACCAGCGCGAAGATCATCTTGGTGGTGACCTCCCGCTCGTTCTTCAGCCAGAAGCGGAAGAAGTTGGTCAGACGGCCCTTGGCGAGGAGCACCACGATGGCGACGGGGAAGTTGATCACGAGGCCGAGGAGGATGGCTCGGAGGATCATCTCCGGGCCCACCAGCGCGCCGGCGGCCATGACGAGCTTCACGTCCCCCGGGTGGTAGGCCTTGCCGAACTTCCAGAGCACGACGCCCGCCGAGAACGCCACCAGCAGCCCCAGCAGGCCGTCGTACCAGTGGGGCGCGAACAGCGGCGCCATCAGGACGCCGGCGAGCATCACCGGGAAGGTCAGGACGTTCTTGATCTTGCCGGTGGTCCAGTCGGTCCACATCGCGCCCACGAGGAGCACGGCGAGGACGAGGTCGTTGGGGCCGAAGGGGTGCATCAGGGGTACGGCATCTGGACGGTGGTGCGGACGTTGTGGAAGACATCGCGGACGCCCTCGCCGAAGGCGATGAAGCCGGCCGCGATGCCGACCACGATCACCGATACGGCGAGCAGGTACTCGACGAAGGACTGGCCGCGTCGGGAGCGGCCCCTGCTCTCAGCGCGCTTCATGGGATCTCCACCAGGGTGCCGATCCACTCGGCGATGTGCGCGACGAGGCGCCCGAAGTCGTCGTGACGGACGTAGCCCGCGAGGACCAACGCCAGGAGGATGCCCGTGAGGACGAGCAGGGGCTCCACGGTCGACTGGCCTCGGCGGTTCACGAGCACACGTGCACAGCAAGGGGTGTACCACGGCGGCGGCGGACCCGGCGAGCCCGCGGCGAGCCCCTCGTGGAGGGTGGACGGGCGGGCACGCGCGGCCCGTTGGGGCGCGCGGATCCCGGCGCGAAGGGGCGGCGATGTCGCAGGGCGGCGCACCCGCGCTCACCGGCTGGGGCGCCCGAGGTCCTCCGGGACGAGCGAGTGCATCACGGCGTCGCGCGACTCGCCGTAGATCCGGAGGCGGTTGCGGAGCACGCCCTCGCGACGTGCGCCGATCTTCTCGGCGACCCGCAGGCTGCCGACGTTTCCGACGATCACCAGTATCTCGATGCGCTGGAGGTCCAGGCCCTCGAAGCCGAACAGGGCCGCCGTGCGCGCGGCTGCGGTGGCGACCCCGCGGCCCGCGGCGGACGTGCGTACCCAGTAGCCGAGGTTCGCGAACCGGTGGAGGTCGTTCCGCATGTTGAGGCCGACGCCGCCGAGGAGGCGATCCGCCCGGTCGCAGATGGCGAACTCGTGCTTGGTGCACGCGTCGAACGCGCCGCGGGTCTCCTGGATCCAGCCGTCGGCGTCGGTGATCCCGTAGTCGGGGCGGGCCCACGGCATCCACGGGGCGATCTCGGGCACGGACTCGAGCACCGCCTCGACGAACGCCGGCCCCTCGTCCGGGTGGAAGGGGCGGAGCCCGATCTCGCCGTGCCACAACGGGAACGCGGGGTCATCCACCATAGGTGTAGTTGGTGGCGATGCCGTAGAAGTACCCGGCGTAGTCGGTCTCGATGCGGAAGAAGTCGTCGGCGAAGCCGGAGCCCGCGATGATCCGGTACACCGACGGGTAGATGCCGCTCACGTTGGCGGTGACGTAGAAGTCGCCGCTGTCGCCGTCGATCGCCACCTGGTAGGGCGACCACGTGTCGTCGGCCCAGCCGTCGACGAGCACCCAGTCCCCCACGGCGAAATCGAACGTGTAGATGCCCATCGCGCCGGTGGTGGCGTCGGTGCCCGGCGTGTACCACCCGCCGCCGTCCCGGTGCGTGCCCGAGGACGTGGTCAACGTGGGCGCCTCGTAGTCGCCCCGCTTGTGGACGACGAACCCGCCGTCCGGCGTCCACGTGGCGAAGCCCCCGAAGTAGTCGAACAGCCCGACCTCGCCGCTCGCCGGATCCACCGCGACCGACACCCCGACGAACTCGTGGGACGCGGGAACCTCGAAGTCCACCACCCACGCGGCCAGCTCGGTGATCGTGCCGTCGGCGCCGACCGCCACGAGCGAGCCCACGGTGGTGGCGAGCACCGCGCCGTCGAGCCCGAAGCCGTCGGGCATCGCCGCGATGCCCCACACTCCGTACTCGTAGACCTCGGCGTCCGAGAAGTCGGCGAGGTCGGTGCACGCCCCGCCCGGCTCCACCACCGACACCGCCGCGCCGCCGGTGCTGATCACCCAGCCCTCGCCGTAGTGATCGAGCCAGCTCGGCACGCAGCCGTTCGAGAGGTTCACGGTCGCGTCGTCCCGCCCGATCGTGTCGAGCACGATGATCGAGCCCGCGCCGTCGTCGTCCTTGCGCCCGACGCTGAACCCCGACCACTCCTCGTCGAGGCGCCCGTCGCAGTCGTTGTCCTTGCCGTCGCCGTCGTCCTCGGGGCGCGCGGGGGAGACGCGCACGTCGTCGTCGTCGCAGTCCCCCTCCTCGGGGGTGAAGCCGTCGTCGTCCAGATCGCCGTCGGTGTCGTCGGTGTCGACCGGGTCGGTGTCGGTGTCGGTGTCGGCCTCGCCGGTGTCCTCGTCCTCGTCGGGCTTCTGGAAGCCCGTGTCCAGGGGGGTGCAGCCGACGGCGAGGAGGACGAGGAGGGCGACGCGCATCCCCGAAGTGTAGCCGGATCCCGCCGGGGCGACCGAGCGGGTGAACGGGCCGCCGCGACCGCCCGCGACCGTTCGTTACGGCACGGAGGCTCAGGTCGGAGCGCGCGCGAGCCGAGTGGACCGGCATGTTCGCCTTCCTCCTCGCCACCTCGCTCGTCCCGGCGCTCGCCGCCGCCCCCGTCCCCGAGAAGGGCGCCTCCGACGAAGCCGCCCCCGTCCCGGCGCCCGTCGACCTCCCCGCCGACGGATCCCGGCCCCGGTGGTTCGACCAGGCGCCCAACCCGCGCGGCCAGACCGACTTCACCGCCTACACGCTCGAGTGGGGCGAGATGCGCCTCGGCCTCGGCAACGTCGGCATCGGGCTGTTGCCCGGCATCCAGCTCACCACCCAGCCGATGCTCGACGCGGTGCGCATGCCGAACGTCGCGCTGAAGATGGACCTGCTCCAGATCGGCAAGCGCTTCGACGGCGCCGTCAACGGCTCCGTCGGGCACATGCGCACCGACATGAGCCGCGCGGTCTACGTGACGGCGGGCGGCACCGCCTCGGTCATCCTCCACCCGAACTGGTCGGTCCACGCCGGCGGCCAGTGGATGTACGCCGCCGCGGTCGGCGAGCCCGACCTCCAGGCCGCCGCCGAGGTGGTGGGGCCGATGGTGGGCGGCGTGCCCTCCGACGCGAGCCTCTCCTACCTCGAGGAGCGGCTCGCCTACGAGGTGCGCGTGGAGGCCGTCGCCCTGCGCGCCGCGACCGACGTGCGCCTGAACCGTCGCGACAGCATCGTGCTCCAGGGGCAGGCGGTGATCTGGGCGTGGACCCGGGTCCCCACCTACGCCGAACGGTTCGTGGACGAGGAGTCGGGCTACGTCCCCGTCCTCGACAACTACACGGCGAGCATCGCGTGGCAGTTCTCCTGGCGCAACGTCGATCTGCGGCTCGGCGCCGGCGTGTCCTCCGTGCCGGGCGCGTGGCTGCTCAACACCGTCGACCTCGCGTGGCGGTTCGGCGGGGCGACGCGCGGCGGCCAGAAGAAGCGCCTCCAGGCCTGGCGGGCGGCACGGGCGGAGGGCGCGTCCGCCTCGACCGCGCCGGCGATTTCGACCCCGAGCACCTGAACATGCGTCCACCGCGGGGTTAACGGGAGCCGATGCCTCCCTTCCGCCTCGCCACCGACATGAAGCCCGCGGGTGACCAGCCGACCGCCATCGCCCAGCTCGTGGCGGGCCTGGAGGGCGATCTTCCGCACCAGGTCCTCCTCGGCGCGACCGGCACCGGCAAGACCTTCACCATCGCCAACGTCATCCAGGCCTACCAGCGCCCGACGTTGATCATGGCGCACAACAAGACGCTCGCCGCCCAGCTCTTCGGCGAGATGAAGCAGCTGTTCCCCGACAACGCCGTCGAGTACTTCGTCAGCTACTTCGACTACTACCAGCCCGAGGCCTACGTCCCGTCCTCCGACACCTACATCGAGAAGGACAGCCTCATCAACGAGCACATCGACAAGCTCCGCCACTCCGCCACCCGCTCGTTGCTCGAGCGGAGGGACGTGATCATCGTCGCGAGCGTGTCGTGCATCTACGGCCTCGGATCGCCCGAGGCGTACGACGACATGGTCATCCCCATCGAGGTGGGCGACACCGTGCCGCGCCGCCAGCTCCTCGCGCGCCTCGTCGAGCTCCAGTACCAGCGCAACGAGCAGGACCTGCACCGTGGCACGTTCCGCGCGCGGGGGGACGTGATCGAGATCGTCCCCGCCCACGAGAGCGAGAAGGCCCTGCGCATCGAGCTCTTCGGGGACGAGGTGGAGGCCCTCTCCGAGATCGACCCCCTCCGCGGCGTCAAGCTCCAGAAGCTCGACAAGATCTGCATCTACCCGGCGAGCCACTACGTCACCCCGAAGGAGAAGGTCCAGCGCGCGGTCGACACCATCCGCACCGAGCTCCAGGAGCGCCTGGAGGAATTCCGCACCAAGGGCCTGCTGTTGGAGGCCCAGCGGCTCGAGCAGCGCACGGTGTTCGACCTCGAGATGATCGAGCAGCTCGGCTTCTGCAACGGCATCGAGAACTACAGCCGCCACCTCACCGCGCGGCCGCCCGGCCTGCCGCCGCCCACCCTGCTGGAGTACTTCCGGGGCGATTGGCTCCTCGTCATCGACGAGAGCCACGTCTCGGTGCCGCAGATCGGCGGCATGTACAAGGGGGATCGCGCCCGCAAGGAGACGTTGGTGAAGTACGGCTTCCGGCTGCCGAGCGCGCTCGACAACCGGCCGCTCATGTTCGACGAGTTCACCGGCCACATCAAGCGCGCGATCTACGTGTCGGCCACGCCTTCGAAGTGGGAGCTCGAACAGGCGATGGGCATCGTCGCGGAGCAGGTCATCCGCCCCACCGGGCTGCTCGACCCGGTGATCGAGGTGCGCCCCGCCGCGTCGCAGGTGGACGATCTGCTCGGCGAGCTCCGCGAGACCGTCGCGAAGGGCCACCGCGTGCTCGTCACCACGCTCACCAAGCGCATGGCCCAGGAGCTCACCGACTACTACCAGGAGCTCGGCCTCCGGGTGAAGTACCTCCACTCCGACATCGACACGTTGGAGCGGATGCAGATCCTCCGCGAGCTCCGCCTCGGCGAGTTCGACATCCTCGTCGGCATCAACCTGCTGCGCGAGGGGCTCGATCTGCCCGAGGTGGCGCTGGTCGCGGTGCTCGACGCCGACAAGGAGGGCTTCCTCCGCAGCGGGACCTCGCTCATCCAGACCATCGGCCGCGCCGCGCGAAACGTCGAGGGGCGCGTGATCCTCTACGCCGACCGCGTGACCGAGAGCATGGAGCTCGCCATCGGCGAGACCAGCCGGCGCCGCGTCAAGCAGATGGCCTACAACGAGGAGCACGGCATCACGCCGACGACCATCATCAAGAACATGGACAGCCCGCTCGCGGCCCTGCTCGACGCCGACTACGTCAAGGTCCCGAAGGACGCCAAGGAGCTCGCGACGCTCCCGGGGGTCACCATCGAGGCCATCCCCGGGCAGATCCGCCGATTGCGCGCGGAGATGAAGACCGCCGCGGGACAGCTCGAATTCGAGCGGGCGGCCGAGCTGCGCGACTGCATCCGCAAGCTCGAGGAGATGGCGCTCCAGCTCGGCGAGATCGGCGGGTAGCTGGTTGGGCGACCAGGGCGGGCGGCGGTCCCCGGCGCCGCGAACGACCGGGGATCGACGTACCACCCCGCAGGCGCCGACCGCCGCCGGTGGTAGGTTGCCGCGATGCCATCGCTCCGCGGTGCCCACGGCCGCTTCCTCCGCCGGACGGGGGCGTTCCACCCCGAGGTGCTCCTCTTCGACCTGACGCACCGGTGCAACAGCCGGTGCGGCGGCTGCGGTTTCCGTGAGCCCGAGCCCGGCGAGCTCGACGCCGCGCGGTGGGTCGCGCTCGCCCGCGAGGGCGCCGCCATGGGCTTCGGCGAGGTCGTGATCACCGGCGGCGAGCCGCTCGCCCACCCCGACATCACCGCGATCCTCGACAGCGTCGCCTCGGTCCTGCCGGTGTCGCTGAACACGAACGGGCTCCTCCTCGCGGCGCGCGCGGACCTCGTGCACCGGACCTGCCGGCGCGTCTACGTGTCGCTCGACGCCGCCACGGAGGACACCTACGCGCGCATCCGCGGCCTGCGTGGCCTCGGGCCGGTGCTGCGCGGGGTGGAGGCCCTCCGCGCGGGAGGCGGCGGTGTTGGAAGGGGCGGCGTTTACATCCACGCGCGGGTGACCATCTGGTCCGAGAACGCCGACCAGCTCGAGGCCATCGTGGCCCTCGCCGTAGCGACCGGCTTCGACGCCGTGAGCTTCCTCGCGCCAGACACAACGAGCGAGGGCTTCGGCGAGCGCACGCGCACCGGGGGTGCCCCCTCCGATCGGGCACGGCCTCCCGACGCCGCCGCGGTCGAGCGGATCGCCGCGAGCCTGGCCCGCCTGCGGACCCACCCGCTCCTGGAGCAGTCCGACCGCGCCCTCGATCGGGTGCTCGGCCTCCTCCGCGGCGAGCGGAGGGCGCCCACCTGCCTCGCCCCGTGGACGAGCGCCCTCGTCGACCCGACGGGTCGGCTACGGCACTGCTTCTTCCTGCCGAGCGAGTCCGACACCGGCGAAGGCCTCCGCGCCGCCGTCACCGGGAACCGCCCGGCGCGCCGGGCGCTCGACCTCGCGGCGAACCCGACGTGTCAGCGCTGCGTGTGCTGGCGGGGCTGACGGGCACGTCTCCCGCGATTCGAGCCCAGCGACCGTGGCCGCCGCGCCGGCGCTACCAGGCCCGCTTTCCGTCCCCACACAACACCCGAACGTGGATGTGGTCCTCGTGGTGCGGCGCGTGGCGCAGGATGCCGGTGTTCGCCCACACCGCGCGCGAGCCCTCGGTGGGGAAGACCTTCGCGGCTTCCTCGTCCGTGAGCAGGCCCGCGGTGAGCACGTAGGCGAGGAGGCGGTTGATGTGCCCGCGGTCGAGCAGGATGAAGTCGACCTTTCCGGTGGACAACATCGTGCTGATGAGGGTCCAGGTGGCCTCGACGTCGAGCTCGGAGGGGGCGAGGCGCGTGAAGCCGCGCGCGTGCTGCCAGCCGCCCTTCCGGTAGATCCCAACGTCGGCGTCGATGCCCCCGCGGTGGGAGATGTGCCCGGCGGAATAGCCGCCGCGGACGGACGAGATGTCACCCACCACGAAGGGCGAGGCCTGGGGTACGAGCCAGCTCATGTGGCGGCCGGCCTCCACGAGGAGATCCACCATCTCGGCGGTACCCCATGCATGGTTCGGCTGCGCGCGTACATAGAAGAGCGGGAGGTCGGGGAGCTGGACACCGTCCTGCAGGTATTGATCGGAGCAGGTCTCGCCTGCGCCGGTGTCGGTGACGGCGGACATCTCGGTCGCGAGCACCTCGCCCTCGAGAGCGGGGCCGTATTCAGCCCCCAACGCCGTCAGTTCTGCGAGCAACAGCAAGATCAAACGCTCATCCTCCGAAGACGAGACCGACCTTAGCAATCGCCCCGGAGCTTGGGAAGCGGCATGCGAAAGAAATTACGCACCACCGCGTAGCGTCGTTCGCCCACAATCCCCTCGTGCTCGGACTCAGCGCACCATCGCCCTTGACCTGTCTTTCGACTTACCCGACCCCATCGGGCCCGATTTTCAGCGCTCGGGCGCCTCGGTGACTACGCCGGGGGATGCCGAGGGCGCCGGGATCGTCGCGAGGGAGTCGCACCTGTTGCTGACCGCGATCCGCTCCAACGCCGGCTTCAGGCGCCCCTCGTCGATGTCGCCCCATCGGCGCTCCACCACCAACTGGCCGCCTTCCCGCCGGGCCTCGAGCCGACCCACCAGCGCGCCATCCGCGAGGATCGGGCAGACGTAGTAGCCCCACACCCGCTGGGGAGCGGGCTTGTAGATCTCCCAGACGTAGTCGAAGCCGAAGGCCTCCCGAACGAGCGCGCGGTCCCACACGAGCGCGTCGAGCGGGCCGAGGATGCGCACGGCGCCGTCGTCTTCGAGCGGAGGCGGCGGGTCGGGGAGCATCAGGTACGGGCGGCGGCCCACGCGCACCTGCACGAGGCGCCCCTCCGCGAGCAGGCGCTCCACGGTGCCGTCGGTGCGGGCCTCGGAGAGCATCGACCACGCCGGGCCGCCCGCGCGCGCGAGCAGGCCCGCCGTCCGCACGCGTGCGAGCAGCATCACCTCGTCGAAGTCTCCCTCGGCGGGCGCGGTCGCCCAGGCGCCCAGGGCCGCCTCCGGGACCGCGTAGAGGCGCCGCCCGCGCGCGTCCCGCCCGCTGGCCACCACCTCGCACCGCGTCCACAACACCTCCGCGGCCAGCGCGGCGAGGCTCGAGGTGCTCTTCCACCCGCCCCAGTCCATCGCCTCGACCTGGCCCCGCGGGGTGAGGGCCTGCGCGCTCACCGGGCCCCGCGCGGCGACCTCGTCGCGGACGTCGTCGAGCAGCGACGCCGGGATGCGCTTCATGCGCTCCGAGTGCCGCCACCAGGGGGTCTCGACGGCGCGGCCCCGGTAGTGCGCGAAGTAGCGGGCGTGCAGGAGGCACCGCTCCTTGGCGAAGTGCTCGAAGCTCGCGCCCTGGGCGTGCCGGTACAGGTCGCCGCGGGCGAGCCCGTCCACGCGCGCGAACGCGACGAGATCGGCGTTCGTGCCGATCCGGTCGATGGGGTCGATCTGGATGGCGCCCACCCGTTCGAGGAGCGCGGCCACGCCGGCGGCCCCGGCGCCCAGGGGCGCGCCGATGGCGGCGGCGCCGAGCAGCACGGTGCGGGCGTCGGCGGCGGAGAGGGTGTCCATGTTGCGGGGGCTAACGCGCGCCGGGACGGTGCCGGCAAGACGCGACGGCGTACCCGACCATGGTGCTCCGGGCAGAGAGAGCGGACGTGGCGTCGAATCGTGGGTCGGGCGCCGCGCGATCAGCGCGCGGCGCCCGCCGCCCGATCAGCGCTCCGCGCGATCCTGATCGCCCGACACCACCTCGACCGGGTCGGCGTCGGCGGGCGATGCGTCGACCGGGTCGGCGTCGACCGGGCCCACGTCGGGGAGCGGCGCGACCTCGACGGTGTCTTCGATCTCCGCGTCGTACGCGACGCCCAGCTGGGCGCGCTGCTCGCCGTCGTCCTCGGTGCCTTCGACACCCTCGATGCCTTCGACACCCTCGATGCCTTCGACACCCTCGGCCGACTCGGTAGCCTCGCCGCCTTCGACGCCCTCGGAGGCCTCGGCACCTTCCGCGCCCTCGGCACCCTCACCGGCGCCACCCTTCCCGCCGCGGCGACGGCGCCGCTGCGTGGTCTTGCCCGGCTCGCGCCGCGCGCCGCCCACGGGGGGCGCGATGACCGCCGTACCTTCGGCGGCCTTCATGACCTCGGTGTACGCGCCGCTCTCGATGAGCGTGCGGACGCGGGCCACGGCCTCCTCGTAGCGGGGGCGCGCCGCCGAGTCCTTGGGGGAGCGCTCGACCGCGCGCTGGTACTCCGGCAGCGCGGCGAAGAGCTGACCCTGGGCCTCGGCGAGCTCGCCGCGCACGAAGAAGGCCTCGTGCGACGCGGGCTCGAGGCGCACGGCCTTCTCGAGCAGCGCGGCCGCTTCGGCCCACTGCTGACGGCGAATCGCGATGCGCGCGCGCAGCACGAGCGGGATGGAGGCCTTCTCGTCGAGCTTCTGCGCCTTCTTGAGCGCCCAGTCGGCCCGCTCGAGATCGCCGTTCCGGGCGAGCACGAGGCGGCCCAGGTACACGTGGGCGAGGAAGCTCTTCGGGTCCGCGGCGATGGCCGCGGCGAGGAGCTCCTCGGCCTGGGCCCACCGGGCCTCGTCGTCACTGCCGCGCTCGACGATGAGCGCGCCGAGGCGCGCCATGTGGAGGGCGTTGTCGGGGTCGAGGCGCCGGGCCTCGCCCAGCGCGGCCTCGGCGAGGTCGTGGTAGCCCGCGCCCTGGCGGAGGTAGATCTCGCCGAGGAGCCCGTAGGTGTCGGGCATCATCGGCTCGAGATCCATCGCCTCCTTGAGCACGGCGATGGCCTCCTCGGCGCGGTTCTGGTCGAGGTAGATCCCCGCGAGCCGGCGCTTGAGCCGCGCGTTCTCGGGGAACACGACGGCGCCCCGCTCGAGCGCCCCCGCCGCGCGACCGCGG
Organism: Deltaproteobacteria bacterium; assembly: GCA_036676765.1. Lineage (GTDB taxonomy): Bacteria > Myxococcota_A > UBA796 > UBA796 > SXON01 > CAJBVW01. The sequence continues at coordinate 52,716 of JAKFCH010000200.1, read as the reverse complement.
CCCGACGTACCCTTGAGCTGGTGCCAGGTGGCCTCGGTGTGGAACGCCTCGGGCGTGGGGCCGAGCGTCTGGGCGGTCGTGTAGACCTCCTGGATCAGCTCGACGCCGGCCTTCTGGCCCACTCGCAGCTCGGCCTTCAACAGCTGGAGCTCGGTGTTCGCGGGATCCTGCTTGAGCACCTCGGCGAGGCGCTGCTCGGCGAGCTCCGGCCGCGCCTTCTTGGAGCGGATGAGGCCGCGCACGGACTCGAGCACCGGATCGTTGTCCGGGTAGGGGATCCGCATCCGGTTGCGCACGCGGTGCGCCTCGAACAGGAGGCGGTTGCCCTCCTGCGCGAGCGCGAGCTTCTGGAGGCCCTCGGCCTTCGTGGCGCGGTTGAGGTAGTGATCCCCCAGGGCCTCGAGGAGGCGGAAGTCACTGGTCTCGCGGTGGCCGAGCACGCTCGCGACGAGCGGGTGCACCTGCCAGGTACGCTCGCTCGCGCTGTCGGGGAGCTGGTCGAGCAGGCCCTTCGCCTGGAGGGCGAGGCGGACCTTGCGGTCGACCTCGACGATCTCGGCGTCGGCCGACGTGTAGGGCATGCGGAAGTGCGCGAGCATGCCGAGGGCGGTGCGCTCGTTCTCTTCCAGGGACTCCACCGCCTTCTGGATGCGGCGGCGGATGGGCTCGACATCGTTGATGTCGTTCATCTGGAAGAAGCGCTTGTTGGCGAGCAGCTCCTCCCGATCGGGCGCCTCGCGCACGGCGATGGCGAACATGCGCGCCGCCATCGGGTGCCCGTGGATGCGGTTCTGGATGTCCCCGAAGTGATCGCGGGGGAAGTCCTCGACGCGGTAGGCCTCGAAGATCTCGTGCAGCTCGCGGCCCTTGAGCCCGGCGAGCTCGAGGGTGCCGAGGGTGAGGCCCTCCCCCTCGCGGTAGAAGCGCGGGCGGATGGTCGAGACGAACACGATCCGGGCGCCGCCCTCGGCGAGCAGGAGCGCGCGCAGGAGGAGCTCGAAGCGGCCCTCGCGGTGGAAGGTGCCGTCGCGACGGAGCACGTGCTCCAGGCGATCGATCACCATCACGCGGTCGGCCAGCACGGGGTTGGCGAGCACGGCCACGGCGATCTGGGCGAGCTCGACCGGCACGGGGCGGTTGTTGGGGTCCTTCAGCGCGTCGACGAGGCGCATGTCCCCCGCGAGCTGACCCGCCATGGCGATGCGGGCGTAGAGGCTGTCCGCCTCCGAGCCCCAGCCCACGTGGAAGTCGGGCAGGCGGGTGTAGGTGCCGCTCGAGAGGGCCTGCTCCACGAGCCAGCGCTTGCCGACACCGAAGGGGCCGGAGACCACGATGGGGCCGCCCTTCCCGAGGAGGTCACCGAGGGCGGCGAGCTCTTCCTCGCGGCCGACGAAGGCCGCGCGGGGCGCGCCACTGCCGGCCTTCTTCCTGGGCTCCTCGACCACGGCGGCCGCGGCCACCGCGACCGGCGCGGGGACGGGCAGCGTGAAGAGGAGCTCCTTCGCCCGCTTCTTCTCGTGCTCGAACTTCAGCAGCCGCAGCGGCGTCGGAAGGAGGAACGGGTTGAACGCACGCGCCGCCACCACGAGCCGGGGCTTGTGGGGAGCCGCGGCGACGATGGCCGCGAGCGCATTGAGCGCGGCGCCGTCGGCCGTGTCGGCCTCGATCAGCACGATGACGCCGCTGTCGCGGCTCAGCGCGGGGGCGAGTGCTTCGGCCGTCAACGCGACGGCGGGCGCGGGGATCTCGGCCCCGAGAGAGATGGCAGGAATCGAGGCGCGACGCCGCAACTCGCCGAGCGCCTCGGGGTCCGAAAGCGCACGCGCTCCGAACACGAGCACGCACCGACCTTCCTGGATGGCTACTTCAACGCGGTTCATTTCGACCTTTCTCCCGCTCTTTCCGTCAGGGGCCCGCGGCTCTAACGCAGACTGGCCCCGAGATCGACCCTCGAAGACGCTTCAGGGGTGCTTCATCGTGGTTCAGGGGGCGTGTGGATACCCCGGGAACTCCATCCCCGCGATGCGCCCGGTGGTGCGCGCGACATGCGCGATTCTCAACAAATGCAGATCCCAGGGCGAATCCCCGATGGCGAACACCGGCCGCCGCCCGAAGTGCACCCAGTTCGCTCTCACCTTGCCTTCCGCGCAGCTCACGATGCCCGTCACGGTGTCTCCGAGCACGCCGGCGCGCTCGGACAGGCGCACGCCGCGCACGTGTCGGACGCCGAGGCGTGACGCCACGGCCTCCCCGAGCACCTCGGCGCTCCCGGTGAGGATCCACACGCGGTGCCGGCGCCCGATCGCGGCCGCGAGCTCGCACACCGCCTCGTTCGGGGCAACGTCGCCCTCGGCGAAGGCCTGGTCGACCAGCCGCCCCACCTCGGCGCGATCGAGCCCCGCCAACGCCACCGCCGCCGCGACGCACTGGTCCACGGGATTCAGGGCGAGGTAGGCGGCCCAGGGATCGTCGGTGCCGAGCCACGCGGTGGCGGCGGGGGGCAGCGGCCCACGCGCGATCAGCCGACGGAGGGTGGCCTCCCCGATGTCGTGGTGGATGAGCGTGCCGTCGAGGTCGAAGACGGCCTCGCCGGAAGGGAGCGCGTCGAGCGCTTCGAGGATCTTGTTCATGACGACGGGAATTGCCCCAGCAAGCGTTCGACCTCGAGGTGGGCGGCGGCTTCGGCCTCGGCCTCCAGGCCGGCCTCTTCGAGGTGGGTGATCTCTTGGGCGAGGTGGGAGACCGCGCTGTCCACCACGGCGGGATCGACGCGGCTGGCGAGGTCGTCCAGCCCGCGTACCGCGGCGGCGACCTCCTCCAATAACTGGGCGGGGCCTCCGTCGACCGCGAGATCCTCGGGCTCCGTGTCCACGACGGCGAGGGCCGCGAAATGATCGCCCACGAACGTGAGGTTGTCGGCGAGCCGATCCATCCGGCCCGCGAGCGACTTGTACGCCGTCAGGGCCGCGATCCGCTCCGCCTCGATCTCGCCGAGGTGCGCGGCCTCGAGCTCCGCGGAGATGGGGGGGGCGGGTACCACGTCGTCCAGATCCTCGGCGCGATCGAGCACGGTGTCCCGGTAGAAGAGCACCGCGGCGGCGGCCGCGTGGTAGGACGCGGTCGCGCCGGCGAGCGCCCCCTTGCGCGCCGTGGGATCGGGGAGCTTGCCCAGGTTCGGCCGGCGGCGCGCGGTGATGGCGATGTGCACGCGCAAGAGCAGCACGGCCCGGGTCTTCCAGACGAGGCCCATCACCCGCCGCATGCTCTCCGCGCGCCGGTCGAGCATGACCACGTCGGCCTCGTACTTCTTGATCAGATCGTCGCGATCGCCCTTGGCGCGCACGTTGTCGCGACGCGCGGAGAGGAGCTGGAGCTGCTGCTGCACCGCGCGGTGGCGCTCCACGAGGCGGTCCTGCAGCTCGGCGAGGCGCCTCGGGTAGGCGAGCAGGTCCATGCCCTCCTCCCCCACGGGCAGGGGCGGCAGGTCCGGGCGCACCCCGAGAAGAGGGACACGGCGGACGCCCGGTAGCCGGCGAAGGTGGTGCCCGAGCCAGCCGCCCAGGTACAACCCGCCCAACGCGGCCGCGCCGACGAGAAGGAACACGAGGAGGATGAGCGCGACCCCGATCCACACCGGCATGACGCCCCGCTAACCGATCTCCGGGGCGAGCCCCCGGCGAAACAAGGCGGTGACCTCCGCGGGCACGGACGCCGGATCGAGGCGGGAATCTCCCGCCAGCCACGCCTCGAGGAGGCGCTCCACGCCGCCGACGATCGCGATCGCGACCGCGTGGGTGGCGTGGGGGCGGAGCACACCGTGCGCGACCGCGTCGTCGAGGATGTCCTCGGTGTGCGCCACGATCGACGCGGCGCAGGCGCGCACGGCATCCCCCGCGGGGCCCGGGCTGCGCGACTCCGCGAAGTAGAGGCGCACCTCGTCCGCGCGCTCGGCGAGCAGCGTGGCGAGGCGCGCGCCGAGGACGGCGTAGACCGGGTACGTGCTCTCGGCGTCGGGACACGCGGCGAGCAGCGCGCGGGTCTCCGTGAGCACGGTGCCGACGGGCGCGGCGAACCCCTCGATCAACGCCACGAACAGCGCCTCCTTGTCCCGGAAGTACAGGTAGAACGTGCCGCGGGCCACACCGGCCTCCGCGGCGATCCGCTCGACGCTCGCGGCCGACCACCCCTCCGCGAGGAAGGCGTGGACCCCCGCGGCGAGGAGCCGCTCGCGCTTGTCCGCCTTGTTCTGCTCACGCCGTCCCATCGCGCCCGCCCTTATCGCGGCGAAAAAGATGACGATGCCGTCAATGCTGTTTATGACGGGTGCGTCATTCTCTCGGCCGCCCCCGCATCGCGCGGGCGCGCGGCACTCTCGGAGCGCCCGATGATCGGCATTCCCCTCGGCCTCGCCGTCGCCAACGCCGCGGAGTGGCTCATCCACAAGCACGTGCTCCACGGCCTCGGGCGGCGCCGGACGAGCTTCTGGAGCTTCCACCTCCACGAGCACCACCGCGCGGCGCGGCGCACGCACGGGCGCGATGCCGACTACGAGAAGTCCCCGTTCCACTGGAACGCCCAGGGCAAGGAGCTCTTCGGCCTCGCGATGATGGCCGTGCCGGTGGTGGCGCTGTTCCCGGTCGCGCCGTTCTTCACCGGCACGCTCCTGTACAGCGGCGTCCACTACTACCGCTGCCACAAGCGCGCCCACCTCGATCCCGCCTGGGCGCGCGCGCACCTCCCCTGGCACTACGACCACCACATGGGCCCCGACCAGGACGCCAACTGGTGTGTCACCCGCCCCTGGTTCGACCAGGTGATGGGCACCCGGCGCCCCTACGTCGGCACCGAGGCCGAAGCCCGCCACGAGGAGCGGCGCGCGCGCCTCGACGCCGCCCGACGCGCGCCCCCTCCCTCCCCGGTGGATCGCGTTCCGACGGCCTCCACGAGCGGGATGCCCGCCTGACGAGCTCCCGGAGGGGATTGGTTTTTCGCGCGTGCCACCGTCGCGGACACGCTTGACGGTTGCGTCGGGAGGTTCTACAGGGGGCCGCCGTTTCTGAGGTACCCATGTCCCGCTTCCTCCCGCTTCTCGCCCTCCTCGCCGCTTGTGAGCCGCCCCCCGCCCCCGTCCCCGGCCAGGTCGAGCGCACGGGCGAGGTCATCCAGGTCGTCAACGGCCAGAACGTCACGCAGGGCATGGTCGACGCCACGCTCGCCCAGCTCCCCGCCAACGTGCGCGACCAGGTGATCGCCCGCGGCCAGCTCGACCAGGTCAAGGACCAGGTCGTCATCGGCGAGCTCCTCTACCAGGAGGCCATCAAGCAGAAGCTCCACGAGAAGGCCGAGACCAAGCAGGGCCTCGCGCTCTCCGCTCGCAACGCGCTCGCCAACGCGCTGCTCGAGGACATCGTCAAGCAGCGCTCGACCGACGAGGCCGTGAAGACCTGGTACAACGACCACCTCGTCCAGTTCGCCAAGCCCCAGGTCAAGGCGCGCCACATCCTCGTGGCCGACAAGGCCGAGGCCGACAAGCTCCTCGCCGAGGTCAAGGGCGGCGGTGACTTCTCCAAGATCGCCGCGGAGAAGAGCACGGACAAGGGCTCCGCCAAGGAAGGCGGGGATCTCGGCTGGTTCGAGAAGGGCCGCATGGTGCCCGAGTTCGCCGATGCCGCCTTCGCCGCCGAGAAGGGCACGATCGTGGGCCCCATCGCCACCAAGTACGGCTTCCACATCATCTCGATCGACGACAAGCGCGAGGCCACCCCCGTCGAGGAGGTCTCCGACAAGATCAAGTCGCAGCTCCGCAACGACGTGGTCGAGGCCTACATCGAGGAGCTCAAGAAGGGCGCCACCATCACGACGCCCACCGCCGCGGCCACCCCGGGTGCCACCGTCGCGCCGGCCGCCGTGCAGACGGACGCGCCCGGCGCCGCCGCTCCCGGCACCGCGGCGCCCAGCGCTCCCGCCGCTCCGACCCCCGCCCCCCACTAGGCCGCCGTGTCCGCGGCGCCCTGGATCCTGGTGCTCGGTGTGTCCTCGGGGTTCGGGGCCGCCGCCGCGCGCGCCTTCGCCGCGGCTGGCTACGACGTGGCCGGCGTGCACCTCGATCGGCGGGCTGGGCAGGCCCAGGCGGACGCCGTCGCGGCGGACATCCGCGCGCTCGGGCGCCAGGCCGTGTTCCTCAACGTCAACGCCGCCGATGACGAGCGGCGCGCGGAGGCCATGACGGCCCTCGTCGCCGCGATTCCGGCCGGTGGCCTGCGGGTGTTCCTGCACTCGCTCGCCTTCGGCACCCTCCGCGCCTTCGTGCCGGGCCCCGACAAGTCCGGGGCCGAGGGCAAGGGCGCCACCCGCAAGCAGATCGAGATGACGGTCGACGTCATGGGCCACTCGCTCGTGTACTGGACCCAGGATCTCGTCAACGCGGGGCTCTTCGGCGGAGATGGCCGCATCTACGCCATGACGTCCAGCGGCTCGCACATGGCGTGGCCGGGTTACGGGCCGGTGAGCGCGGCGAAGGCCGCCTTGGAAGCCCACATACGCCAGCTCGCCATCGAGCTTGCGCCCCGCGGTATCACCGCCAACGCCATCCTCGCCGGGGTCACCCAGACGGCGGCGTTGGACAAGATCCCCGGGGCCGACAAGCTCGTGGAGAAGGCGCTCGGGCGCAACCCACACGGGCGTCTCACCACGCCTGAGGACGTCGCCGCATGCCTCGTGGATCTCGCCCGGCCCGGCACCCGATGGATGAACGGGAACGTGCTCCGCGTCGATGGCGGCGAGGACTGCGCGGGCTGATCCCGGGCGGGCCCCTGGCTGCGGTCCTCGGGCTCGCGTTCGGGTGCACCTCCGGGTCGGACGGCGCCGCCAAGGACGCCGACGACACGGGCGCGCGTGACACCGCCGACGGGGACACCGCCGACGGGGACACGGCCGACGGCGACACCGACGCGCCCTCCGATCTCGACACCGTGCTCACCGCGCTGCGTGCCGACCCGACGCCCGCCGTGCGCGCGGTCTCCTACGACGGCGGCTGGCCGCTCGAGGTCGACGGCGGCTACCTCTTCGTCACCACCGAGCCCGGCGCGTGGAGCGTCGCGGGTGACTTCGAGGGCTGGGCCGGCCTCCCGATGACCGAGGACGACGGCTTCTCCTGGCTCGTCACCGAGGTGGACGGCCCCTCGGGCTACAAGTTCACCAACGGCACGGACTGGAACGTGGACCCCTGGTCGCGCCAGTACACCTACGACGACTTCGGAGAGATCAGCCTCGTGCGCGCCGGGGGCGAGCACCTCGAGCGCCTCTTCGACGTGACCGACGGCGTGATGGCCGCCCGCACGGTCCGGGCCTGGGTCCCCGGTGAAGCGGCCACCCACGCCATCTACGTGCACGACGGCCAGAACCTGTTCGATCCCGAGGCCTTCTGGGGCGGCTGGCGCCTCCAGGAGAGCGTGCCCGACGCGATGCTCGTGGTCGGCATCGACAACACCGCCGCGCGTTTGGACGAGTACACCCACGTTCCCGACGCCATCCATGGCGACACGATGGGTGGCGACGGAGATGCCTACGCCGCCTTCGTCGAGGGCACCGTGCGCCCGCTCGCGGCCGCCACCTGGGGTGAGCCCGCCACCATCGGCGTGATGGGCTCCTCGCTCGGCGGCCTGATCAGCTTCCACATCGCGGACCGCGCCCCGGGCGAGTACGCCTTCGCGGCGAGCCTCTCCGGCACGATGGGCTGGGGCAGCATCGGCGCGACCAACGAGACGATGATCGAGCGCTATTCGGCCGCCGGCCACCGCGGCACCGCGCTCTACCTCGACTCCGGCGGCGGCGGCACCACCTGCGCCGACAGCGACGGTGACGGCATCAACGACGACGACCTCGAAGCCGACGACAACTACTGCGAGAACCTGCAGCTCCGCGATGTGCTCGCCGCCGCCGGCTACACCTTCGACACCGACCTCTTCCACTGGCACGAGCCCGGCGCGTCCCACGACGAGGCCGCGTGGGCCGACCGCGTCTGGCGTCCGCTGGAGATCTTCGCGGGGATGTAGGCCGGGTGTTCATGGGGCGGGGGTCCCCCCCGCAACGCCCCGGATGCACCCGAGGATCCGCCCTGACCCCATCGGGAGGGCTACTCGTCCTCCCGCTCCGCGTGCCGCGCCGCCTTGCGCGCCTGCCGAATCGACACGAGCTCCCGCCACTGCTCGGGCGAGAGCGCCTTGCGGACGCTCACGACGAGCTGCACGCGGTTCCGGCGCAGCTCCGCCTCGGCCGCCGAGAGCGCATCGGTCGCCTTGAGCACCGCCTTCTCGTCGAGCGGCTCGGCCGCGAGGAGGTGGCGCACCTCGAGCCGCGCCTTCTCCACCCGCGCGTCGAGGTCGATCTTCGCCGCGTTGGCCCGGTAGACCGTGTCGGAGAGCGTCTTCCGCTGGTCCGCCGAGAGCTCGAGCTCCGTCGCGATCGCCTCGAATCGGCCGGATGCGAGGTCGTTCGCCGCGGAGAGGGTGTCGTCCGCGGCCGCGGGAGCGGACAGGGTGAGCAGGACGGAGAGCAACAGGGTCGTCATCACAGGCTTCCTTCGCCCAGGAGGGCATCGAGCAGTGGGTCGGGCGCGGGATCGTCGGCGCGCGGAGGATCCGGATCGTCCGCGAGCGGATCGAGGAGGGCGAGGAGATCCTCGTCGCCGAGGTGGAGCGGCGCGACGACGCGGTCGGCGTCGTCGAGGGCCGCGAGCAGGTCGACGGGGGCGTCGGCCTCGCCGGGGCCGGTGCCGCGCGCCACGACGAGCGCCGCGGCGGCGAGGGCGACCACGGTCGCGACGGTGCCGACGCGTCGGAGGGCGCGAGCCCGAGTGACCCCGCGCAGCCCTGCCGCGGACGGAAGGGCGGAGGCGCAGGCAGGGAGCGGCGCCGCGGTGCCGGCCAGCGTGACGACCAGGTCCGCGCGGGCGCGACAGGCGGCACAGCCGGCGAGGTGCGCCGCCTCGACGGGCTCTCCGGCGGCGAGCGCCGCGGTGACAGCGGGGCAGGCGGGGTCAGGGCGCATCGAGGGCCTCCTGCACCGCGGCCAACGCGCGGCCGAGGTGGGTCTTGACGGTGTCGGGGGCGAGCCCCGTGTGGGCGGCGATCTCGGCGACGGTCCAGCCCTCGTCGAAGCGCAGGCCCCAACAGAGGCGCTGGCGGGGCGAGAGCCGCTCCGCCGCGATCCGGGCGCGGCGGGCCACCTCGGCGGCGGCGAGGGCGCCGTCGGGAGCCGGCCCGGGCGCCGCGAGGTCGGGGACGGCGTCCCCGAAGGGCAGCCACCGGCGGACGGCGCGCCAGCGGAGCACGCGAAGGCACTCCCGCACGACGATCCGGCGGAGCCACGCATCGACGGCGTTTGCGTCGGCGAGGCGGTCGCGCCGCGTCCAGGCGCGGATCCAGGCCTCCTGCACGGCGTCCCGGGCGTCGTCGCCGTTGCCGAGCATCCGACCGGCAAGCGCGTGGAGCCGCGGTGCGCCCGCCTCGAGGATCCGCACGAGCGCGGCCTCGTCGAGAGGCGGCGCCGCGGAGACGGCGGTGGAGAGCGGGCGGGTCACGGGGGTCACGGGGGTCACGCTTCCATGACCCGCGTCAGGGCCGGAGGGGGGACACCGGCGGGGGGGATGCGCGAAAAAAGGGTCCCGACCTACGCTACCAGCGCCACCGTCGTGTCGACCAGCGGGCCCATCCAGGTGGCGTTCACGCGTGCGTACCGCGGGCGGCCGAAGTCGGCGGACCTGACGGGCAGGGGTGCGGAGTTTTGCCAAGGGGAGGCCGGTACCATGGCGGTCGCGGGAGCGAGGCGGCGAGGGGGCCGGGGGGAGCCACGCGCACCCTTCACCACGGGGCGGTCGACCAGTGGGTCGGTGTCATCGGACTTACCCGTGTACGCCGTGGACGCGTCAATCTCCACACCACCGTCGGAAGTCCGTATACTCGCCCGACGAGCGAGTGATGCGCATGGCCCTACGCAGGCGGACCTACCTCATCAACAAGCCGATCCAGTTCGGCTACGCGGGCATCGTCATCTGGCTGATGTTGAACATGTCCCTGGTGGTGGGCGCGGCGACCTACTTCACCACCATCGACACGATCCTCGACCAGATGGAGAGTGCGGGAAGCACCTCGTTCAACGTCTACGACGTCGTCACGCGCATCAACGGCATCCTGATGTACCGGCTCGGGATCATGTTCCTGGCGCTGGTGGCGGTGGCGGGGGTCTCCGAGATCTTCTTCCTGCACCGCATCGTGGGGCCGATCCACGCGATCCAGACACGGCTCCAGTCGGTCCTCGCCGGCGAGGCGTTCCGGCCCATCGTGCTCCGGAAGAAGGACTACTTCCAGAGCCTCGCCGACGTGGTCAACGGCGTGATGGAGGCGCGGCGCGAGAAGGACGAGGCCGTGGAGGCACTGCTCGCCGCCGCCGAGGGCCGGCCGGAGCTGGCGGAGCTCGTCGCGCGCGTGCGGTCGGCCGACGCGGAGGACGAGGTGCCGCCGCCCGTCGCGCGGGTGCCCGTCGCGGAGGGGGCGGGGCGGCGCGGCGGCTTCTCGATGGTGGAGCTGATGATCGTCGTCGCGATAACCGCCATCCTCGCGGCCATCGCGTCCTGGAAGATGCGCGAGCTGCAGCTCAAGGCCAAGCGCGCGGAGCTGCCGCTCAACGCCAACGGCATCCGGACGGCGGAGGTGGCGTACGACGCCTCGTTCGACACGTACCTGGAGCTGTCGCTCAGCCCCCGGGACGACGCCTCCCTCGACAAGGACGCGGTCCCCTGGAACCCGACCAGCGCGGACTGGGCGAACATCGGCTGGTCGCCGGACGGGCTGGTCCGCGGCAACTACCAGGTGGGGACCAGCCTGGTGGACCACCCCGAAGATCCGTTCATGATCACGGCCCGCTCCGATCTCGACGGGGACGACGCCCTCTGCGAGTACACCGCGACGTTGGTCCGCACGCCCTCGATCACGGAGATCCGCCGGCTGCTCTATTGAGCGGGCGAGGCTGAACGGGCGCGGTCGGCTTGCGGTGCCCCGACGATGAGCAGGCCGGCGTCGGAGGCACCGGCGCCGGAGAGGAGCAGGGGAGCATCCACACCGTGTGGAATCACCCCAGGGGATCTCGAAGCCGGGGACGACGAGGATGCGGCCTTCCCCGTATTCACCTATATAGGCCGTGTCAGCGGCGAGGAGTTCGGGGAGCCCATCTCCGTCGAGGTCGGCAACGTCCGTTTGGTTGAATTTTTCGTCCGTTCCGCTTCCGAAGCAGAACTTTCGGATGTCCTCGACGAGGGCTTTTCCCGCGGTGGGGAGCTGGGCGGTGGGCATCACGCAGCTCATGCGGTCGGCGTAATAATCCCCAGGCACGGACGTGACCGATGACCAGAAGAGGTCGGCCACGTCGTCTCCATCGGTGTCAGGGACGACGGCTGTCTACCGGGATTGACGTTGATCTGGTCCGGATAGTTACGCTGGTAACACACGCGACCACCCAATTGGTCGGAGACCGTGCTCGCCGAGACGTTCGCGCCGCCGTGGAGCGCGCCGAGGCAGATGACCTCGCCCGCTACGTCCATCGTGTCGTACGTCGTCAGGGCCACGTCGCCGTAGCCGTCACCGTTGGCATCGCCCAGCTCGTTGGCGTCCCGGACCAATTCGATCCGCTGCAACGAGTCGCCCAAGGGGATCAACTCCCAAAGTTCCGTGATCTCCTGTCCGGTGAATTCGGGTGTCAGCACCGCAGTCGGCACGATCGCTAGCGTGTTGGCGGGGTCCCCGTCGTCATGCCAGTCGGGCGCCAGGAAAGAGAGTCCGGTATGCCATCCCCGTCGATGTCGGGAAGGGTGGCCATGCGGTTGTCTGAAGAGTACACCTCGAAGTCGACCGTGAACCACGGCTCCTCCTCTTCGATCGGGATTCCCGTCGGGAACCCCGAGGTGCGACCGGGGAGGATCCGCAGGTAGCCGCCTGGATCGTTCGGTCCGGAAAGATCGGATGATTTGCCGCCCAGCAGCACCAGGTCCGAGAGACCATCCCCCGTGAGGTCCGCCGCCTCCTGTGCTTCGCCGAATTTCTCCCTGCCATCCTCGTGGGTCCAGTGGGCGTCGGCGTTCTCGCGGATGGACTCCCTTACCGTCGGCCACCGCGATGGGGGGCCGAGGTGGAGGTAGACCGCGCCTTCGTAGAGCTCGTGGTGGCCGTCCTCCCGATAGGTGCCGAACACGTCTGTCCAGCCGTCGCCGTCGAAGTCACCCGCCACGTTGAAGCCGTTGGTCTCGGCTCCCCAATTGCCGAGCCAGTCGACGCCGGTGATGAGCGTGTTCGGCCACGGGAGGCGACCATGCAGGAGAAGCGGCCCGACGTGGTCGGCCACCACGTCCAGGATGCCGTCGCCGTCGAAGTCGGCGGGCCGACCCCAGGTGCCCGTCGTGTCCCGGCGAAGTGTCAAATTGCCGGACTCGCCGTCCCCTTCCCACCACCCGATGGCGGTAGACTCATCCACCACGAGCAGTTCGCCGCACGCGCCCTCGCCGACCGGGTTGCCGTCGCAGTCCTGGTCGACGCCGTCGCAGGCGTCGAGCGCACCTGGAAAGCGGGCGGGATCTTCGTCGTCGCAGTCTTCTTCCGCATCGAAGCCGTCACCGTCGTCGTCCACGAGGGGGGCCTCGGCGGAGTCGCCCGAATCAGCCGTGTCCGTGCTGGCCGTGTCCGTGCTGGCCGAGTCCGGTGGATCCACGGACGGGGAGCCCGGCCCGTCAGGGGCCCCGGTGCAGGCTAGGAGCAGGAGCATCACCACCGTGTGGAATCACCCCAGGGGATCTCGAAGCCGGGGACCACGAGGATGCGGCCAATACCGTACTCCCCTTCGTAGGTCCCCTCGACGGCGAGGAGCTCGGGGAGCCCATCTCCGTCGAGGTCGGCGACGTCGGTCTGGTGGAACTCCTCGTCCGTGCCACTGCCGAAGCAGAACTTTCGGACGTCCTCGACGAGGGCCTTGCCTGCGGTGGGGAGCTGGGCCGTAGGTATCACGCAGCTCATTCGGTCGGCGTAGTAATCCCCAGGCACGGACGTGACCGATGACCAGAAGAGGTCGGCCACGCCATCTCTATCGGTGTCCGGAACGACGCGCTGGTGACCTGGGACTCCATTCACACGGTCTGGATAGTTCCGCTGGTAACACACACGACCCCCCAATTGGTCGGAGACCGTGCTCGCCGAGACGGTCGCGCCGCCGTGGAGCGCGCCGAGGCAGATGACCTCACCGGCCACGTCCATCGTGTCGTACGTCGTCAGCGCTACATCCCCGTAGCCGTCCCCGTTGGCATCGCCGAGCACGTTGTTGTCCCGAACCAATTCGATGCGCTGCAACGAATCCCCCAGGGGGATCAACTCCCAGAGCTCCGTGATCTCCTGCCCGGTAAACTCCGGTGTGATCACCGCTGTCGGAACGATCGCTAGCGTGTCCGCGAGGTCCCCGTCCTCATGCCAACCGGGCGCCAGAAGAGAGAGCTCCGGGATCCCATCCCCGTCGATGTCGGGGACGATGACCATCTGGTTGCTCGTGGCATACACCTCGAAGTCGACCGTGAACCAGGGCTCCTCCTCCTCGATCGGGATCCCCATCGGGAGCCCGGAGGTGCGCCCGGGAAGGATCCGCACGTAGCCGCCAGGATCGTTCGGTCCAGAGAGATTGGAAGACTTCCCTCCGAGCAGCACCAGGTCCGAGAGACCATCCCCCGTGAGATCCGCCGCCTCCTGTGCTTCGCCGAAGCTCTCCTTGCCGTCCTCGTGGGTCCAGTGGGCGTCGGCGCCCACGCGCATGGACTCCCGTACCGTCGGCCACCGGGATGGGGGGCCGAGATGCAGGTAGACCGCCCCTTCGTAGAGTTCCTCATGGCCGTCCTCGCTGTAGGTGCCGAACACGTCCGGCCATCCGTCACCGTCGAAGTCACCGGCGATGTTGAAGTCGCCGCCCCAACTGCCGAGCCAGTCGACCCCGGTGACGAGGGTGTTCGGCCACGGGAGGCGGCCATGCAGGAGGAGCGGCCCGCCATGGTCGGCCACCACGTCCAGAATGCCGTCGCCATCGAAGTCGGTGGGCCGGCCCCAGGTGCCGGTCGCGTTCCGGAGTAGCGTCAGCCCGCTGGTCTCTGCGCCGGCTTCCCACCACCCGATGGCGCTCGACTCATCCACCACGATCAGCTCGCCGCACGCGCCCTCGCCGACCGGGTTGCCGTCGCAGTCCTGGTCGACGCCGTCGCAGTCATCAGGAGCGACCGGATAGCGCGTGGGATCTTCGTCGTCGCAGTCCTCGCCCGCGTAGAAGCCGTCGCCGTCGTCATCCACGGATGGATCCTCGGCGGAGTCGCCGGAATCCGCCGCCGTGTCCGTGGCGGCCGAGTCCGGTGGATCCACGGACGGGGCGCCCGGCCCATCGGAGGCCCCGGTGCAGGCGAGGAGGAGGAGGACTACCACGAGACGCGGCCCTTCCAGGCGCCCGAGTGCTCGGTGGCGAGGTAGATCATGTCGTCGGCGTCGTCGGTGCCCCAGGCCGCGGCCAGGCCGGCGTCCGACCCGGGCGCGTTGCCGATCGGCGTGACGATGTAGTTGCCGAAGGTGCCCCGGTTGACCAGGAGCGGCGGCGTGGCGCTCGGGCACAAGCTTCCGCTCATCGGGCCCGCGCCGATGGCTTGCATGCACGCCTTGACCGACTCCGGGGTCTGTCGGCCGGTGACGAGCAACACGTCCGCCACCGTGGGGCTCGGCGCCACGTCGGCAAACTGGTACTCGTACTTCTTGTCGCTCTGCCAGGGGTTGATCACGGAGGTGATCATACTCGTGTCGAGGTCGAGCGCGCACACGCCGCCGTACTCGGCCCAGCCGTTGGCGTTCGTGGGATCGACGGACGACTCGGCGCGATAGCCGCCCCAGAAGAAGATCTCGTTCGACCAGGCGGTGCCCGTGAGGCCGTCGAAGTCCTCGCGCGCGACCCGGCACGCGGCGCTGCCGGCCTCGGTAGGCACGTTGCTGTACCAGTCCCACGAAACGCTACCGGCCACCTGGACCCGCGCCATCATGCACGCGTCGGTGTTGCCGCTGGAGCCCACCATGATGTCGAGCGCCCACTCACCCATGTCCACCACGCCGTCCTCGTTCGTGTCCTCCCAATACGTGGAGGTGCCGCGCTTCAGCAGCGTGAGGGAGAGGCTGTCGTCGTAGAAGTCGGCCATCACGCCGCAGGAGTAGTCGTGGAGTTGGTTGTCCACATACACTTCGACGGGGATCTCCTCCCAGTTGCGCCCGCCATCGAGCGTGAAGGCCAGCCGACCTTCCTCGCTGCCGTAGGAGGCGAACGCGGCGACGGCGATCATGCCGTCGAGCGCGGCGACGACGCGGGGGTTGCCCCAACTAGGAAGGCTACCGTTGGTTGAGAGGTCGTTGAAGAAGGCGCCGTTGGGCTCCGCTACCGTATCCGCCTCCGTCCCCAGCGCCTTCGCGAGCGGGCCCGTGTAGATGTAGTCCCTGAAGAGCTCTACAGGTTCTTCGTAGTCCTCCGACGGCCACTCGCAGAAGACGTCGTTGTATTGGTGCAACGTGGAGTCATCGATCATCACCCGCTCGTCCGGGTCAGAGACCCCCGCCCCCTGAAACGAATACCGCGTCTCCCATCCGAAGGTCGGGAAGAACACAGGCTTGAGCTCCCGCTTCCAGATCCCCATGTCGTGCGGCGGAGTCGCGCCCGACTGCGCCACGGAGAACCACACGGTGCCGTCCATCCCGACCGACACCGAGGTGCCGTCCGCGCCGTAGCGCTCGATGAGGCAGCTCCGCTCGGCGCCGTAGTGGCGTCCGTCCGTGTGCCCGCCCCCCGGATACGTGTCCTTCCAGCTCCGCGACATGAAGCCGTGCCGCTCGGGCATGGCCATCCACACGTTTCCGTAGGCGTCGGGCTCGATGTCGACCGGGCCGACGGTGGCCCAGGTGTCCTGGCGATCGTTGTCGACGACCGGCGTGAGGGTCCACCAGGACTCGGTAGCGGGGACAAGGAGGGGGTCGTTGAGCCCCTCGACATCCCAGATCGTGTGCCAGCCGTAAACGGCGGCGTGATCGGCGTTGTCCCATCCGGTGAACCAGAGCAGGTCGATGGGCCGCTCGGTGTCGCGCACCTCAGGCACGTAGATCTCCCGCTCGAGCTCGGTGCCGCCCAGCCAGCCGTTCCCGACATCCATGTTGGCCCGCTTGACGGGGCGCTCGGTGGCGTTCTCGCCCATGCGCTCCCAGGGCGTCGGCGCGGACGTGTAGAAGGCGGCGAGGTCGAGGCGCATGTACCCCTCCTCGGTCCCCGGAACCGCGGCATAGAGGTACGCCCCCGACGGATCGATGCTCACGCCGGGCAAGGCTTGCCGAGTCGAAGGGAAGCCTGCGACCGCGGTCGTGAGCTCGTCGATGCCCGACAACACGCCCCCGGAGTCGAACGCGTCGATCTCGATCCCGTAGACCCTCCCCTCGTCGAACATGCACTCGGTGGGATCCGCGCCGCCGGTCGACACGTAGATCCTTCCGGTGGCGGGATGCACCTCGATGTCGCGAACGTCCCACCGCTCGGTCCCCTCCACGGGGGCGCACACGATCGGATCCGTCGATGCGCACGTGAGGTCGGGCCCGCTGAAGGCGTCCCCCACCTCGCAGGCGTAGAGGCCGGGCTCATCTACGCCCGGGCTCCGATACCCCACGAGCAACATCGGCACCGCGTCGACCAGGCCCTCGACCATCGCGAGCGCGCTCACCTGCTCGCCAGCAGGGAGGCCGAAGTCGGGCTCGCACAGGCTGCCCGTGCCCTGATCCCAGAGGAGCACCCCGTTCTCGACGGCGGTGCTGTCCCCGTGCACGTAGTGCTCCCGATGGGTCGCGACGTAGAGCACCTGGTTGAGCTCGTCGGGGAGCAGCTGCAAGCCGCCGCCGTCGGCCTGCCCGTACGGGCAGTCGATGCTGTCGTCGTCATAGGCCGGCGCCGGGCTCCCCAGCGCACCGTACGAGTCGGCGACCGGTAGCCAATGGCCGCCCTCGTCGTTCGAGCGCCAGAGTCCACCGACGGTATCGCGGCCCATGATCGTCCCGCTGACCACCGTCTCGACCGACTTGCCCGAGAGCGCGAAGAGCTCGTGCACTCCGGGCGTGTTGTCCCAGTCCACCGCCGCCACGTCGGCCACATACGCCCACCGGGCGCGGTCGGCGCCGCTCGGGGCGCCGGGGACCGCGCCCTGCGTCGGTCGCCCAACCAACCTCGGCTAATGCCCTTCCTTGATCATGTTCCGGTTCCACTCCGGGATCTTCACGTGCAGGTCCATCGACCCGTCGGGCACACACTGACACGCGAGCCTCGATTGGGAGGTGAGCGCCGGGGCCTCGTCGAGCATGTCCTCCTCGTCGTCGTTGGCCTCGTTGGTGCTGTCGAGGCCCTTCTTCACGATGATGTGGCAGGTCGAGCACGCGCACACGCCGCCGCAGGCGTGGTCGATGTCGATGCCCTTCGCGAGCAGCGTGGAGAGCACGCTCCCGGGCAGGCCGGGCTCGTTGTAGGGCAGCTCGCCGGGCTCGACCACGATCGGCTCTTCGAGCCCTTCGAGGAAGATGCGGTAGGCCTTGGTCGGGAGGCGGGTCTCGGGCGCCTTGATGAACGGGTTCTTGCCGGCCATCAGCGCTCTTCCTCCACGTGGGCCGCGGCGGGCGCGGGGAGCTCCTTCATGCCGAGCTGCTTGCCGACCTCGCCGGCGTCACGCCCGGAGAGCGCGAGGGTGAGATCGCGCTCGATGCGGCGCTGCGCGAAAGGCGCGGTCACCTCGTCGAGCTTGTGCGCGAGGGCGGCGATGCGCTTGCGGTCCTCGCCGGGCATGGCGGCCTGGAGCGCGGCCACGACGGCCTCGATGACCTCCAGCTCGCCGGGGAGGAGCAGCGGACGGTCGACGCCGAGCGCCTTCTGGACGGCGGTGAGGATGCCGTCGGCCTCGACGCGGGCCTCGATGAGGAGGCGGAGGTCGACGTCGGTCTCGGCGTGGTCGATGCTGTCCTCGAGCATGCGCTCGATCTCGTCCTCGTCGAGGCCGTAGCTGGGCTTCACCTCGGTCTTCGCCTCGATGCCGGTGAACTCCTCCTTGGCGGAGACGGTCAGGATGCCGTCGGCGTCGACGAGGAACTCCACGCGGATGCGCGGGATGCCGGCCGGGAGGCGGGGCAGGCCCGAGAGCGAGAACCGCCCGAGCGAGCGGTTGTCACGCGCGAGCTCGCGATCCCCCTGGAGGATGTGGAGGTCGAGCGCCGTCTGGTTGTCGACGTGCGTGGTGAACGTCTGCGACGCGGAGAACGGGATGGTCGAGCAGCGGGGGATGAACTTCTCCACCACGCCGCCCATGACCTCGAGCCCGAGCGTGAGCGGGATCACGTCGAGGAGGAGCAGATCGTCGGAGAGCTGGCTCGACCCGGTGAGGATGTCGGCCTGCATGGCGGCGCCGAGGGCGACCACCTGGTCGGGGTCGAGGTCGGTGTACGGCTGGCGGCCGAACAGCTCGGCGACGTAGGCGCGGACGAGCGGCACGCGGGTGGACCCGCCCACGAGCACGACGGCGTCGATCTTGTCGGCGGTGAGCTTCGCGTCGGCGAGCGCCTGGCGGCACGCGGCGCCGGTGCGCTCCACCGTGGGGCGGGCGAGGGCCTCGAACTCGGCGCGGGTGACGGTCACGGTGGCGCCGTTGATGGTCACCTGGGCCTCGTCCGCGTCGGAGAGGCGGCGCTTGGCGGCCTCCACGGCGAGGAGGAGCTCGCGGTGATCGGCGTTCCCGCGGCGATCGAGCCCGGCCTTCGAGAGGACGAGCTCGCCGAGGGCGCGATCGAAGTCGTCGCCGCCGAGGTGGGTATCCCCGGCGGTCGAGAGCACCTGGAAGATGCCGTCGTTCAGCTCGAGGATGGACACGTCGAACGTGCCGCCGCCGAGGTCGTAGACGGCGAAGGTGCCGGTCTCGCGCTTGTCGAGGCCGTACGCGATGGCGGCGGCGGTCGGCTCGTTGAGGAGCCGGAGCACCTCGAGGCCGGCGATGCGCGCGGCGTCCTTCGTGGCCTGGCGCTGGGCGTCGTCGAAGTAGGCGGGGACGGTGATGACCGCGCCGCCGGGCTCGCCGAAGAGGCACTCGACCGCGCGGGCGCGCAGCTCCTTGAGGACCGCGGCGCTCACCTCCACGGGGGTGACGGCCTCGCGGCCGGGCACGGCGAAGCGCACGAAGCGCTCCTCGGACTCGTCCATCGTGTAGCGGAACAGCGCGGCGTCCGCGACGCAGTCGGCCGGCGCGCGGCCCATGAAGCGCTTCACGCTCGTGAACGTGCGCTCGGGGTGGGCGGCCGCCTCGTCGCGCGCGGCGCGGCCGACGACCACGGTGCCGTCGGGCTCGTAGCGGACCGCGCTCGGGAGGAGCGGGTTCCCCGTCTCGTCGAGCAGGCAGCGGGCCCGGCCGCTCATGACCACCGCGACGAGCGAGTTGGTGGTCCCCAGATCGATGCCGATATTTGCCATTAGAAGCTTGCCTTCACGAAATGTTCTCCCGCACCAACCCGGTGACGTACTTGAGCCGCGCGAGGCGGTCTTCTACCAATGAGAGATCCCCCGAGCCCTGCTCCCACGCGACGAACATCGCGTCGAGCTCGGCCCGGAGCTCACCTTCCCGAATCCGGGCCTGCTCGGTGAGCGCGCCCGGGGTCTCCTCGTCCAACTCCCGCCACTCGAAGATCTCGGCGAGGAACGCCGGGTCGAGCTTGGGACCCCCCTTCTCGCGCGGCTCGGCCTGGCCCGTGGCCAACAGCCGCGCGCGCTTGTCCGGATCCTTCAGCACCCGCCGCGCATCGTTGAGCGTGGCCGTCCACTGGAGCGACATCCGCCGCTCCACGGCGGGCCGCCCGGCGAACTTGTCGGGGTGCACCCGCTTCGTGACGGTGCGGTAGGCCTGATCGACCTCCGCGTCGTCGACGTGGAACCGGCGCGCCAGCCCGAGCAGCACGAAGGGATCGAGGCGCTGGGGCGGGGGCTGGAGGGCGGTGCACCCTACACAGACGGGGCCCTTCACCGCCTCGTTGCAGTTGAAGCAGATCACGAACGACTCCACCAAATCCGTCCGACGAGGGCCGTCAGACGGAGAACGACTCTCCGCACGAGCAGGTGCGGCCGGCCAACGGGTTGTGGAACTCGAAGCCGGTCTTCATCAGCTCGCTCTTCCAGTCGATCTGGGTACCGTTGAGGAACAGGTACGACTTGCGGTCGACCAGCACCTTCACTTTCTCGTTGGCGCCGAACTCGAACACCTTGTCCTTCGGGTCGGCGGTCTCGGCGAAGTCGACGAAGTACGACAACCCCGAGCAGCCGCCACCGCGGATCCCGACGCGAAAGAACGCGTCGGGCGTCTGGCGCTTCATCGCCAGCTCCTTGATGCGAGCCACCGCGCGTTCGCTGACCTCGATCGCCATCCTACTTCGCGGCCTCGGAGGGGGTTTCGGAGGCGGCGAGCTTGGCCGCCTTCTTCTTCTGGTAGTCGGCGATGGCGGCCTTGATGGCGTCCTCGGCGAGCACCGAACAGTGGATCTTGACCGGGGGGAGCTTGAGCTCCTCGGCGATGAGCGAGTTCTCGATGCCCATCGCGTACTCGATCGTCTTGCCCTTGACCATCTCGGTCACGAGCGAGCTCGACGCGATCGCCGAGCCGCAGCCGAAGGTCTTGAACTTGGCATCCTCGATGATGCCGTCGTCGTTGATGCGAAGCTGGAGCTTCATCACGTCGCCGCAGGCGGGCGCGCCGACGAGACCCGTGCCGACATCCTCGGCGTTCTTGTCGAGCGAGCCGACGTTGCGGGGGTTCTCGTAGTGGTCGACGACCTTGTCGCTGTAAGCCATGGGGGACTCCTGTACCGATGCGGGGGCCTTCCGGAAAAACGGAAGTGGGGACGATTCTCTTAGTGCGCGGTCCAGGACACCGTCTTCAGATCGATGCCCTCCTTGACCATCTCGTAAAGTGGGCTCATTTCGCGGAGCCAGTTCACCTTGGAGGTGATGAGCTTGACCGCGAAGTCCACGTCGGCGTCCGTGTTGAAACGACCGAGGCCGAAGCGGATGGACGTGTGCGCGAGGTCCTCGGTGACACCGAGGGCGCGGAGCACGTAGGACGGCTCGAGCGACGCCGAGGTGCACGCCGACCCCGACGACACCGCCAGCTCCTTGATCGCCATCATCATCGCCTCGCCCTCGCAGTACGCGAAGCTGGCGTTGAGGTTGTTGGGGAGGCGGTGCTCCCACGAGCCGTTGAGGTACAGCTCGTCGATGTTGGCGCGGAGCTCGTCCCACAGGCGGTCGCGCAGGGCCTTGACCCGCTCGATCTCGCCGTTGGTGAGCGCGTCCACCGAGAGCTCGGCGGCCTTGCCGAGGCCCACGATCTGGTGCACCGCGTGGGTGCCCGAGCGGATGCCACGCTCCTGGCCGCCGCCGAAGAGCATCGGCTCGAGGCGGATGCGGGGGCGGCCACGGCGCACGTACAGCGCCCCGATGCCCTTGGGCCCGTAGATCTTGTGGCCGGACACGCTCGCGAGGTCGACGTTCATCGACTTCGCGTCGAACGGGAGCCGGCCGAAGCCCTGCACCGCGTCGGTGTGGAAGAGCACGCCCTTGTCGTGGCAGACCGCGCCGATCTCGGCGATCGGGTTGACCGTGCCGATCTCGTTGTTGGCCCACATGATGGAGACGAGGATGGTGTCGGGCCGGATGGCCTCGCGCACCTGCTCCGCCGAGATGAGCCCCTGCGGATCGACCGGCAGGTAGGTGATCTCGAAGCCCTCCTTCTCCAGGGCGTGGCACGCGTCGAGCACGGCCTTGTGCTCGATGTTCGACGTGATGACGTGGCGGCCCTTGTCCTTGTAGAACCGCGCCACGCCGAGCACCGCGAGGTTGTCGGACTCGGTCGCGCCCGAGGTGAACACGACCTCCTTCGGATCGGCGCCGAGCATCTTCGCGGTCTGCTCGCGGGCGAGCTCCACGCCCTCCTGCGCCGCCCAGCCGTAGGCGTGGTTGCGCGAGCCGGCGTTGCCGTACACCTCGGTGAGGTAGGGCAACATGGCCTCGACCACGCGCGGATCGCAGCGGGTCGTGGCGTGGTTGTCGAAGTAGACGGGCATCTTCAAGGGGGACTGGTGCGCGGACATGGGCGTCATCCGTTTGTACTTGGAGAGGGGGACTGCACGGCCGCCACCATCGCCGGAACTTCCTTCTCGGCGTGATCGTCCTCGCGGCAGGCGCGACAGGCGGTCTTGTGGGTGGCGGGCGCGCAGGTCTTGCAGGTGTCGAGGTAGTCGAGGGACGCGGCGAGCTCGGCCTCGAGGGCCTGGAGCCGCGCGAGGGTGGCGCGGGTGTCGGCGAGCTTGGCGGCGTAGGCGGCGCGGAGATCGCCCATCATCGCGGGGGCGTTTGGGTTGCCCTGGATCTCGGTGAGGAATTCCTTGATCTCCGGCAGGGAGAAGCCCAGCTCCTGGAGGCGCGAGATCCAGTGGATCCGCACGAGCGCGGAGCTGTCGTAGAGGCGGAACCCGCCCTTGGTGCGGGACGCCGGGACGAGCAGACCGAGCTCTTCGTAGAAGCGCAGGGTACGATCGGTACGCCCGCTCTTCTCGGAGAGCTCCCCGATCTTCATCTGTCCAGCTGCAGGCACGGCTTCAGACCCTCACGTGAACGTAAGGGTTATAGTCGGACCGCGTCGCCAAGTCAACGGCCGGCGCCCCTGGCCCCGGGATCGGTGGCGTCGGCTACGACCGAGTTTGACATTCAACCCGGTCTCGCGCCGCCTCGCTCGCGTTACCGGTCGGCATGTTCCTCCTCTTCTCCGCCGCCCTCGCGGCGACCGTGCAGGTCGTCGCTCCGTCCGGTCGTGTGCTCGCCGAGCAGCCGATCACCGACTCCGCCGAGGCGGTGTTCCTGTGGCGCGGGTCGCCGTGGATGATGCGCGTCGACGCGCGCGAGGGCGGCGGATGGACGGGCGAGCTCCAGGGGTGGAAGGACGGGCGCGTGGTCAGCAAGCCGATGTTCACGATGAACCGCGGCAAGGACGGCTGCAACGCGATGAGCCTCGGGCGCTCCCGGGATGCGCTGACGGTCGTGATCTCGGAGGCCGTGACCGAGGGTGTCGCCGCCGACTGCTTCGACGCGCCGGTGCCGTACGCGGGCCCCATCGCGCGGCTTGCGCAGGGCCGCTTGGAGCCCGGCGGGGAGTCGCCCGACGTGGTCGTGGGGGGTCGTCGGCACACCATGCTCGTCGAGGGCAGCAAGCTCGACTGGCGCGTCGAGGACGCCGACGGGGTCGAGTGGGTCGCGCAGGTGGGGGTCACCACCATCGGGGACACCGCGCTGGAGACCGTCGTGGCCTGGCGCCGCGCGGACCCCGTCCTGTTCTGGCGGCCGACCCGCACCGTGTCGGCCACCCTCCCCTACGGAGAGGAGGTCACCGTGGCGGGGCCCGTCGCCCTCGCCGTGCGGGCCGAGGCCCCTCGGTAGCGCCGCCGCCCAGGCCCACTACGCGCGCCCCACGAACCTGATCACGCGGCCGATCCGAGGGCGACACATCAGAAGCGGGCGGCGAGCCCCACGCGCGCGTCGAGCGTGAGCCCGACGCCGCGGATCGCGATGTAGCCGACGTCCGCGGCCAGGTAGAGGTCGACCGCGTCGCGGATGACGGGGACGCCGATGTCGCCGCCGAGCTGGGCCCACGCCCCGGTCGCGGAGAGGCCCACGGTGGGGCGGGTGCCGCCGAATTCGGGCAACACGTCCTCCTCGTAGGCCACCGGATCGATGGGCGAGCTGCCGTTGCTCACCCCGAGGTCTACGTGGGGCACCAGCCGGAGCACCCACACGTCGAACGGCATCCGCGCGCCGAGGCCGACCTGGGCGAAGAGCACGTCCCCCACGACGGCCACCGGCCCCCCGTAGGCGGCCTGGTCGTACCAGGGCATCCCGTCGTGCAGGGCGAGCTGCGCCACGAGGTAGCCCTGTACCGGCGCGGGCCCCGCGCCGACGTCGACGCGGGCGAACGTGCCCGGGCCGAGGACGTCGGCCAGCGCGGGGATGACGTGCTTTCCGGTCGACACGCCGACATGGAAGACGACGCCGGGTGCGGTGACCGGACCCTCCTCCGAGGCGGGCGGATCGGCGGCGAGCGCGTGGGCGGCGAGCGCGTGGGCGGCGAGGAGGATCATCCGAACCACCACATCAGCTCGGCGCCGAGCACCCCGTTCTGTTTCAGCTCCAACGTGGAGCTGCTGATGGTTTCGATGAAGGCGTCCCGCTCGTATCGGACCCGCAAGGTGAGCCGGTCCCGCCGCGCCTCCCAGAACACGCCCACCACCGGCCCGACGTGGAGTTGGTTCTGGGTCGCCATCGCGAACTCGTCGTCCCGCTGCAGCGCGACCAGATCGTCCTGCGTGGACACGACGGTCACGCCCGCGATCACGCCGACCCCGGCGTGCCACGACGCGCCGAGGAGCAACCGGAGCGCGTGGACCCGCGCGACGGTCTGCCATTGCCATTCGAGCTTGCTGATGTCGGGGGAGATCGAGTTCTCCAGGAGCAGCTGCTTGGACAGGGGCTTCCAATCCGGGTCGGACTCGCCGCCGTGCCCGAGGATCGGGTAGTGCGCGATGGCCGTCCCCACCTCCACCCACGGGGCCGGCGCCACGTTGAAGCCGATCCGGACGCCGTTGCGGTTGAGGAAGGGGTCGTTGATCACGCCCTCGAACCCGAACGACGGGCCGAAGCGGAGCGACACGTTCGTGGCGGGCGCCGCCTCGGCGGGGGCCTCGTCGGCGAAGGCGAGCCCCACGAGCGCCGCGAGGAGGAGCGGCCCCATCAGAACGTCACCATCAGGTCGAGCGACAGGGCCGCGGACAGCGTCAGCACCGTGTCCAGGGGCTCCGGATCCCCGTTCGGGAGGCGGTTGCCGTAGTCGGGCTCCGTCTGGACCGCCGCCCGCTCGACCACCATCGCGCGGACGCCGACCCGGTCGAGGAACCACGCATCGAAGGCGAGCCCCAGCGCCGGGCCCGGCACGAATCGGGTGACCGGATCCGCCGAGAGCACCGCCGGTTCGGCACCCTCGACGCCCGCCGCGTAGTCCGGGTTGATGGACGCGTAGTCCTTGACGATCAGCTGCGTTTCGACGCCGAGGAGGCCGTAGATCCAGGCGGTGGGCTTCTTCTCGTGGCGGCGGGCCCACGGGCTCATTGCAACGAACGCGCCGAACGACGCGATCTCCCGATCCACGGGCTGTCGGAAGCTGGTCTCGTTGTTGCCCTCGTACGCGATCCCCACCAACGTGTGCGTCAGGCCGCTGACCTCGCTTCCCGGGAACCGCCCGTAGGCCCCCAGCTCGACCGCGAAGTGGTCGGCGAGCCCGAGCCGGCCGAACGCCCGGAGCCCGAAGGGCCGGCCATCGTACGCGTCGAACGTGCGGCGGTAGCCCACGCCGACATCGACGGTGACCGCGTGGGCGGACGAGAGGAGCGCGAGAAGCACCACCGGTTCCTCCGAGGCGGCGCGGAGGATACCGCACTCACGCCGATGTGGCTGTCCAATGGGTCAATTGCTCGATCACCCACCCCGGGTCGTCGAGCGGGAGGTCGTGCCCCGCGTCGGGATGCACGACCACCGGGGCGCCGAGCCGCTTCCCGAGGGCGTGCGACGCGCCGGGGTGACACAACCGATCCCCATCCGAGCAGAGGATCAGCAGCGGGGTGGCGAGCGTTGCAGGCGCGGTGGCGCGCGATCCCGCCCACAATTGGCGCACGAGCACGTCGGTGCCGATGGGCGCCTCGGCGGCGAGCGCCGCGAACGCCTCGGCGTGCGCCCGGCCGTGGTCGGTGTTGGAGACGAGGCCGAGGATGTGGGCCTCGCGCGCCACGCCGCGGCTCGGGAGCGCGCGGAGCACCGTCCCGAGCGCCGAGGGGGAGAAGCGCTCGAACAGCGAGGCCACGTCGCGCGCGGAGGTGTTGCAGACCACGACGCCGGCGAAGTCATCGGGGTGGGCCTCCCCCCACGCGAGCGCGATCATGCCGCCGAGCGAGGGCGCGAACAGCCGCCACGGCCCCGTGTCCTCGGGAGCGCGCGCCGCGAGCCACCGCCCGCGCAGATCCGCGACGATGGCCGCGATCGACGTGGGCGAGGGCCGGCCGCGCTCCGTCCCCACCCCGGGGAGGTCGAGCGTGAGCACCTCGCCGCCGGTGCGCGCGGCGAGGACCTCGGGAAAGTCGCCCCAGTGGCGGCGTTCGCGGACGAGGCCGCGGAGGAGGAGCCAGCGGGGCGCGGAATTCGACATGCCGCCCGGTAGCGCGCCGGGCGCCCGTGCGCGTGGTCCCTACACGACCTCCAGGAGATCGACCTTGTCCACGGCGAGGCTCACCATGCCGTGCCCGTCGAGCCGGACGAGGTCGGAGCGGTAGCCGAAGTCCTCGAGCTTGCGGCGGAGCGTCTTGAGGTTCCGGTCCCACCGTGTGCGCAGGCCGACCTCGTCGTCGGGGCCCAGCACCACGCGGGCGATGTCGGCCCACGGCACCGGCTCGGCGTAGTCGGCGAGCTCGCGGACGATCCGCGCCGGGAGCCCCCCCACCAGCAGCGTCGGGCGGTTCTCGGCGCTCACCCGGAGCTCGTCGAGGGAGGTCCGGATGGCGAGCGGCGCGTGGAGCCCCGCGCCGGACGTCGCCTGGAACGCGACCTCCGCGGCCCCCACCGCGAGGAAGGACACCGGCACGCCGCCCGCCACCACCGACAGGCCCGCCTTCACGTCGAAGGGCCGGCCCTGCGCCTGCCCCCGCCACCCGATCCCGCTCGTCCAGAGCCGCAGGAGCGCGTCCTCGACGAAGCGCGGCACGAGGGTGGGTCGGGCCGCGTCCACGAGCGAGAGGACCTCTCCGTGCAGGGGCACCTGCTCCCCGGCGATCTCGACCACCAGCACCTCCGACGGCACCTCGAGGCTGTCGACGACGAGGACGACGCCCTCCGCGAGGCGCACCCGCGCGCCCACGCGGAGCGGCGCCTGGTGCACGACCTTCCCGTCCACCTCGACGGGGCCGCGCAGCGCGAGGATCCAGATCCGCTCGCCGCGCAGGCTGACGAGGGCGTGCGCCTCGGAGACGCGCGGATCGTCGAAGCGCAACGTGGCGGTGGCGAGCCGGCCGAGGAGGCCCCCCGCGGGCACCGCCGCGACCCGGCCGTCGTGGAGCTGAAAGCGGACGAGCGCCGTGAACAAGTGCGACTCCAGCACAAGTCCGGTCCGCACGGGGGTGGACCGGGGCTGGTCTGTTACCATGCCGCCGATGCTCCCGGGCACGTTCGCCACCGAAGACGGCCGCGTCGTCCGCCTGGTGGACGAGAAGACCCGCCAGGGGGGCCAGGCCGTGGTGTATCGGGCGCTCCTCGACGGGCGGTCCGTCGCCGTGAAGGTGTACCCGCGCGGGGTCGCCGGGTCGGAGCGGCGCCTCCTCGAGGACATCGTGCGCGACGATCCCGCCGCCGCCGACTGGCTCGTCACCGCGCTCGGCGCGGGCACGGTCGACGAGCGCGCGTTCGTGGTGCTCCCGTGGATGGACGCCACGCTCGCCGAGTGGGTGCGCGGCCGTCCGCTCGAGGCGCGGGTCGCGGTGCTGATCGGCGCGGCCGAGGCGGTCGCCCGGCTCCATCGGAGCCGCCGGGACCTGACCGGCTACCGCGTGCATCGGGACATCAAGCCCGACAACATCCTCGTGAACTGGGAGGGCCGGTGGGTCGTCCGCCTCGCGGACCTCGGCGCCGCCAAGGACGGCGACAGCGTCGCGCACACGATGAACACCGGCCTCCTCACCGAGAAGTTCGCGCCCCCGGAGCAGGCGCTCCCGGTGGACCAGTCGCCCAGCGAGTCCTGGGACGTCCACGCGCTCGCCGTGACGATCTTCTGGGGGCTCACCGAACGCATCCCCATCCCCGCGCTCGACGCGCCGAGCCTGCTCAACGCCGACGGCCGGCAGCTCGTCCTGCTCGCGCGGCGCGGCACGCACGGGAGCATGAACGCGGAGGAGCGCGCCCGCTTCGACGTGCTGCGTGCCCTGCGCCCCGAGGATCTCCTGGATCTCGGCCTCGCGGAGGGCTGGCGCGACGACGACTCCGCCCACCTCCGCCGCCTGCTCGAGGACGCCGACGTGGCGGAGGACGTGCGCGAGCACCTCGTCGCGACGCTCGTCCCCGCGTTGGCGGGCGCGCTCGAAGCGGACACGACCCGCCGGGACACCGACGTCCGTGGCCTCCTCGGCGCGCTCGGGGTGTGGGCCGAGGCGCTCCCGCAGGCGACGGCACCGGCGTCCCCGCCATCCGAAGCGCCATCGGTCGATCCTGCGCCGCCCCCGTCGCGACCGGCGTCCGTGAGACCGGCGCGGATCCGGCGCGGGCTCCTCCTCGGCGTGGGCAGCGTCCTGGTCGCCGGGATCGGCGCCGTGGCGCTCGGGCCCCTCGACGAGGCCGCCCCGGTGCCCGACTCCTGCCTCGCGGCGCTCGCGTCCGCGCCGGACACGCCGAGCGGGCCGCGGTCGATCTCCCTCGGAGGGGTCGTCACGCAGGTGTATTGCGACATGACCACCGCCGGCGGCGGGTGGACGCGCGTGAGCCGGATCGCGCCCGACAGGCGGTGGATGAAGGGCAATGCGCTCCTCTCCGGGACGGCACCACGGGGGGTCCCCGACGCCGACCCCCGGCCCGGCCCGTCGTTCGCCCTGGCGTTCGCGGCCCTGGCACGGGGGGATCTGCTCTTCGCGACCGGCAACGGCGCGGCGTGGGGTGTGGTGGGCGCCGACCAGGCCCTCGCGCCCAACTACGACCAGGCCCTGCGGAGCGTGCTGGTGAAGGCCTCGTCGGGCACCCCGCTCGTCGCGGGCGAGCACACGAACGTGCTCTTCCGCGGCATCTACGTCGAGGACCCCTGGATCGGGTTCTCGGGCGATCACCACGCGAACACCGACCAGATGCTCTTCGGCGAGGGCGCCGCCGCGGTGCACACGTCCTACAAGTCCGAGAACGGCGGCATCAACGTGTTCGTACGCGCGTACTGCGCCGGCCGCGGCACGCTCCTCCCCGACGGGACCTGCGATTGCGAGGACGGTTTCACGGGGAACATGTGCGAGGCTTCCGGGGTGGCGGCGGGCGGCTGAGCTACCGATCGATCTCGGCGCCTGCGGCCGATTGTCCGACGGCGGTCCGATCCCAACGCGGGCTCCGCCGGGTAGTCCGTGGTTCCACCGAGTGAGGCCCCATGGCACCCAACCTCCGGGCCCCCCTTCCCGTGCTCACGATCCTCCTGCTCGCGGGCTGCACCCCGGAGCCCGATGTCGAGATCGGGTGCCTCTACGAGTGTGTCCCCGAGCCGACGTTGCCCGCCGGCGACCCCACGGAGGGCCGTCGCGCGCTGCTGAACGAGGGGTACATCTCCTGCGGGTTCCCCGCGAAGGTGCTCGACACGTTCCCGGACATCTTCGCGGGCGAGCCGCTCCCCGAACGCGCGGCGCCGAACACGGACATCCCGTACTACCTGACGATCGCGCCGGCCCCGAGCGGCACGTCGATCGTCAACGCGAACTGCCTGACCTGCCACGCCGGGTACATCGACGGGCAGCTCGTCGTCGGCCTCGGGGACCACGCCGGCGACGCGACGCGGACCAACATCGGCTACATCTCGGCGGCGCGGCTCGCCCTCGGAGAGAACGCCGATCCCGCCGACCTCGCGGAGCTGGACCGGTTCGAGCCCGCCGTGCGGGCGATGGACGAATACGTCACCGACACCGTCGGCATGAACCGCGGGGACGCGCTGATCGCGGTGTTCGCGGCCCACCGCGATCCCGAGACGCTCGCGTGGGCCGATCCGCCGGTGATGCAGCTCCCGCCGGCGCCGCCCGTGCCCCACGACGTGCCGCCGTGGTGGGGCATGAAGAAGAAGAACGCGATGTTCGCGAACACCGCCGTACGCGGCGACTTCTCCAACTTCGTGCTGAACGAGGCGCTCATGTGCCTCGAGAGCCCCGAGGAAGCGCAGGCCATGTTCGCCTACGCGGCCGACGTGCGCGCCTACATCGAGTCGATCGAGGCGCCGGTGTGGCCGGCGGCCCTCGACGCGGACCTCGCCGCCGACGGCGAAGACGTGTTCGTGTCGACGTGTGCCAGATGCCACGGCACCTACGGCGACGATTGGGTGTACCCCAACGTCGTGGTGCCGATCGACGTGGTCGGGACCGACCCCGTGCTCGCCGACGAGGTGCACCTCTGGGAGGCGGCGTGGGACGGCGTGCTGGCCGACGGCGTGTTCGGGCCCGGCGTCGATTGGGCTCCCCAGGCGGGCTACGTCGCGCCGCCGCTCGACGGCATCTGGGCGACCGCGCCCTACTTCCACAACGGCGCGGCGCCGACGCTCGCGTCCGTCGTAGACTCGACCACCCGCCCGGACATCTGGCGCCGCGTCAGCTACGACTCGACCGACTACGACTGGGTCGACGTGGGCTGGCCGTACGAGGAGCTCTCGGTGTCCAAGGCGGACACGCCCGAGGCGGAGCGCAAGTACGTCTACGACACGTCCGGCTGGGGGTACCAGAACGGCGGGCACACGTTCGGGGATGCGCTCTCGGCGGAGGAGCGCACGGCGCTCCTCGAGTACCTCAAGACGCTCTGACGGTCGGGGTGGGAGGCCCAGGCTGCCCCCCCCCGACCCCACCGCGACCGGATGGTCCCACGTTGCGTACCCCACCTCTCCGCCGCGATCCGCGCGGGAAGTGGATCGGCGGCGTGGCATGCCTCGTGCAATGCTCCGCGAAGCCCGTGCTCCGCCTCTCCGCCGCCACGATCCTCCTCGGTGCCTGCGCCGCGCCCGGGGATCCGCCCGCCGACCCCGCCTCCCCGACCGACGGCGCCGCGAACCCCGACGCCCGTGTCGCCCCGCGCACCGACCTCGTCGCGACCGACCGCCGCCCCGGCCGCCGCTCCCTCTCGCCCGATGGCGCCTGGGAGGCCGTGGTCGCCGAAGGCGGCGCGCTGTCCGTGCGGCCCGCGGGGGCCTTCGGCGCCGAGGTGGCGATCGACACGGACGTGGACGCCCGCGTGGCCCTCGCCGGGAGCACCCTCGTCTACGCCCGCGAGGGGGACCTCGTCGAGACGGACCTCTGGCGCGTGACCCTCCCCGACGGCGTGCCGGCGCGGATCACCGCGTGGGTGGGCTCCGAGGACCGCCCGGTCGTCTCGCCGGATGGCCGTCGCCTCGCGTTCGTGTCCGGACGCACCGGCGTCGCGTCGTGGTGGGTGATCGACCTCCCCGACGAACAAGGCGGCGACGCGCTCCCCGTCCCCGAGGAGGCCGCCCGCCAGGTCACCAACGTCGGCGTGACCCGCGGGCGCCCTGGGCGGGCCCCGCAGGGCTTCGTGCCGCCGCCCGACGGCGTCACCTACGCGTGGACCGACGCCGGGCTCGCGTGGGTGGCCGAGGGGCGGACCTACACCGCGGTCGTGCCGTGATCGGCGCGGCGCTGCTCGCCCTGGGCCTCGTCGTCACGGCTCCGGCGCACGCCCAGGCCTACTCGATGCCGACGACGGAGGAGGACCTCCACTTCTTCGGCGTGTCCGCCTACAAGGACGAGGGCGGCCGCGACTGGGCCTGCGGCGGCAACTACTACTCGGGTCACGACGGCACCGACATCGCCATCGGCGGCTGGGGCAACATGGCCCTCGGCGTCGACGTGACCGCGGCGGCGGACGGGGTCGTGATCTCCGCGCACGACGGCGAGTCCGACACCTGCTCCACGGGCACCTGCGGCACCGCCAACTACGTGATCCTGCGGCATGCGGACGGGCGGAGCGCGCTGTACTGGCACTTCCGCAGATGGTCGGTCGCGGTGGGCGTCGGCGACACCGTGACGTGCGGCCAGAAGCTCGGCGAGGTGGGCTCGTCGGGCAACTCCACCGGCCCGCACCTGCACTACGAGCCGCGCACCAGCGGGAACGTGCCGATCGAGCCGTTCGCCGGGAGCTGCGGCGCGTCGTCCACGAGCTGGGTCGGCCAGGGGGGCTACAACGGCCTGCCCGACCTCGTGTGCGGCAGCATCGACGCCGACGGCGACGGGTACACCCTCCCCGACGACTGCGACGACGGGAACGCGACCGTCCATCCCGGGGCCCCCGAGTACTGCGACGGTCAGGACGACGACTGCGACGGCACGACCGACGAGGACGACGCCGTGGACGCCCCGACGTGGTACCGCGACGCCGACGGTGACGGCTACGGCGATCCCGACACGTCGCGACGCGCATGCACCCGGCCGTCGGGCTGGCTCGCCGACGACACCGACTGCGACGACACCAACCCGCTCACCTACCCCGGCGCCTTCGAGCTCTGCGACGGCGAGGACAACGACTGCGAGGGGGATGTCGACGAGGGCTACGAGGAGGACGGCGACGGCTACCGGACCTGTGACGGGGACTGCGACGACGACGACCCCACCCGGCACCCGGGTGCGGAGGAGATCGTCGACGCCATCGACCAGGACTGCGACTGGAAGGTGGACGACGGCACCGACGTGTACGACGACGATCACGACGGATGGACCGAAATCGACGGCGATTGCGACGACGCCGATTCCTTTACCTTCCCGCGGGCGCCCGAGCAGCCGGACGGCGGGGACGACGACTGCGACGGCGCCGTGGACGAGGGCACCGTGGCGCTCGACGACGACGGGGACGGCTGGTCCGAGCGCGCGGGAGACTGTGACGACGCCGACCCCGCGCGGTTTCCCGGGGCCCACGAGGGCGCGGACCGGCTCGACGGGGACTGCGACGGCCGCGTGGACGAGGGCTCGACCGGGGGCGACGACGACGGGGACGGCTGGACCGGCCTCGCGGGCGACTGCGACGACGCCGACCGCCACGCATTCCCCGGCGCGCCCGAGATCGCCGACGGCGCCGACAACGACTGCGACGGGCGCGTCGACGAGGGCACGGACGTGTCCGACGACGACGGGGACGGCTTCGTCGACCTCGACGGCGACTGCGACGATCGCGATGCGGGCGTGTTCCCGCTCGCGCAGGAGGTCGTCAACGGGCGCGACGACGACTGCAACTTCCTCGTCGACGACCGGACGGCCGTCTACGACGACGACCACGACGGCTGGACCGAGGACGCCGGGGACTGCGACGATGCCGCGCCCCTCACCTTCCCCGGCGCGCTCGAGCGCGTGGACGGTCGGGACGAGAACTGCGACGGCCGCATCGACGACGGCACCCCCGCCGCGGACGACGACGGCGACGGCTACGCCGAGGCCGGGCACGACTGCGACGACGCGCGCGCCGAGGCCTTCCCGGGCGCGGCCGAGCTGGAGAACGGCCGCG
Organism: Deltaproteobacteria bacterium; assembly: GCA_036676765.1. Classification (GTDB taxonomy): domain Bacteria; phylum Myxococcota_A; class UBA796; order UBA796; family SXON01; genus CAJBVW01. The sequence continues at coordinate 19,248 of JAKFCH010000200.1, read as the reverse complement.
ACGACGACTGCGACGCGATCGTGGACGACGAGACCCTCGGCTACGACGACGACCGCGACGGCTGGTCCGAGCGCGAGGGCGACTGCGACGACGGCGACGCCCACACCTTCCCCGGCGCCGAGGAGCGCCTCGACGGGCTCGACGGCGATTGCGACGGCGTGACGGAGCGGCCCGAGGGCTGGGCGGCGGCGGTGTGCGGCACGACGGGAGCGGGCCCGGTGGCGCCGCTCGCGATCATCGGGTTCGTGGTGCTGGTGGCCGGGCGGCGGCGGCCGCGTCGATCCTCCGGTCGGTAGCCCCGCGGCTCACCGCGCCCGGCGCCGCCGCAACCGCCCGACGATCCCGATCCCCAGGAAGAGCCCCGCCGCCGAACCCCCGCACCCGAGCGTGTCCAGCCGCACCCAGTCGCCGGGCTCGCGCGGGGGCCGGTCGGGGCGCGCGCCTCCGGCGGTGTCGATCGCGGCGGTGTCGAGGGCCGCGGTGTCCGCGGGGTCGGTGTCCGCGACGGAGGTGTCCACGGGCTCCTCCTCGCCGGGGTAGCCGCCCGCGCACGTGGCCGAGAGCGAAAACGCGCTCGTGGCGCCCTCGTAGCCGTCGAGCACGACGACGTAGCGCTGCCCGGCCGTGGCGGTGAAGGCGATCGACTCGGGCTCGCCGTCCGGGCTCACGCTGCAGGCGACGGCGCCCGAGCCGTCGCACGCCTCGGACGTGAGGAGGAAGAGGTCGAGGTCCGACGCGAGGCCGCTCACCGAGAGGGTCACGGCCTCGCCGAGTACGGTCGCGAATTCGTAGGCGATCTCCGGCCCGGAGTAGCTGTACTCGTCGCAGCCGTAGGACGCGTGGCTGCTCGTCGCGCCGCCGGCGTTGTTCGCGGTGGCGATGGACTCGCCGCACCGGAGCCGCCCGACGACGGTGCACGCGGGGACGTCCTCGCACACGAGCGACGGGAGCCCGTCCCATACGCCCTGGTCCACCCAGTACGACGGGGGCGCCGAGCACGGGCCGTCGAAGGGATCGGAGGCGGAGCCCCCCGACGTACGGACCTCGAAGTGCACGTGGGGCCCGGTCGAGCTTCCGGAGGAGCCCATCTCGCCGAGCTTCTGGCCGCACGTGACGGCCTGCCCGTTCGAGACGGCCACGCTCCAGGTCTTCATGTGGGCGTAGTAGGTGAACTTGCCGTCGGCGTGCTGGATCTTCACGTAGTTGCCGAAGCCGCCGCCGCCGTCGCAGTCGCCGGAGTCGCAGCGGTCGTAGGCGCCGTCGTTGGTGGCCACCACCGTACCCGCGGCGGACGCGGTGATGTCGCGCCCGGCGTCCATGCCGGACCAGCTCCCGCCGCCGAAGTCGGAGCCGCGGTGGCCGCTGTAGGTGATGTCGCCGCAGTTCCAGTCGGTGTTGCTGCCGTGGTCGACGTAGGCGGTCGGGTAGAAGTGGCCGTGGTCCTCCACCGAGCTGGGGAAGGCGTAGTCCTGGGCGTGCGCCGGTGCGGCGAGGGAGAGGAGGAGGGTTGGGACGATCAGCGCCATGGGACCACGCGCTCGACGCCCTCGACCGTCCACACGAGCGTGGCGCCGTCGAACCGCGCGGGGCCCCGCTCGGGCGGCGGCACGAACCCGACGGGCGCGTGTCCCGGCGTCCGCACGACGTTGACGTTGGTGAGCTGGCGCACGGGCCCGCCCGCCGTCGGCATCGACCACAGGCTCGCGATGCCGGTCGTGCCCGCAACGAACGCGAGGGTGGCGGCGTCGGGCGAAAGGGCGAGCCGGTCCGGCCGCCCCTCGGTGAGGAGCGGCGAGACCGCGAGGTCACCGTCGAGGACGCGCACGGCGTAGATGCCGCCGTCCCCCTCGCCGGGGTCGGCGGGCACGTAGAGCGTGTCATCGGTCACGACGGGATCGTCGTAGACGTGGGCGAGGATCGGGGCGCCGTCAGCCGTGAGGGTGCCCGCGGACAGGGTGACGACGTGGCCGCCGAGGGTCCAGGCGCCGGCGCCGGCGAAGGCGAGGTCGGTCTCGGCGGGGGTGGGCACCACCGGGGGGGCGCGCACGGGCGTGGTCGGAGGGGCCTCGACGCCCGCGCATGCCAACAGGAGAAGGAGCTTCACGCCGCCATGTTCGTCCCTGGGGGGGCCGGGCGCAACCCCTACGTCGCGCCGACCTCGCGCATCCAGCCGTCGAGGAACAGCAGCGTCCAGAGGCGGGCGTCCGTGCCGGTGCGGTCGACCTCTCCGACGAGCTCGTCGATCGCCGCGGGGAGGAAGAGCCGGTGCGGATCCTCGCGCAGGGTGGCGACGCGCTCGTCGAGCCAGCCCCGCGCCGGGCCGCCGAGCCACCGCCCCCACGGCCCGGGGAGGACACGCTTCGGACGGTTGACGAGCCCCCAGGAGAGCACCGGGCGCAGGATCTCGCGCAGGGGCCACTTGGTGACCGCGCCGCCGACGCCCGTTCGCACCTTCCACGGGCCGGGGATGCCGGCGCAGTAGGCCACGAGATCGCGGTCGAGCAGCGGCTCGCGGATGGCGATACCCGCGAGCGAGGCGCACGTGCCGGTGCGGGCGAGGGCGTCCTCCGGCATGCGCCCGCGCAGGTAGGCGTGGAGGATCTCGTTGACGGGATCGCTCACGACCTCGCGATAGAGCGGCTCGAGGCACATCCGCCGCACGCCGTTGCGGACCCAACCCGGGTCGCGCATGAGCCGCCCCCGGGTCTCCGCGTCGAAGACGTGCACGCCGCCGATCTTGCGGGTGAGGCCGAAGGGGACGCTCGGCTCCTCGATCTCCGGGCGCTCGCCGCGGAAGAGGCGGCCGGCCGCGCGCCGCGCCGGGGCGGGCATGCGACCGAGCCAGGTGGAGAGCCGGAGCTGGGAGGCGAGCACGCCGACCATGCGGCCACCGAAGACCTCGTCCCCACCGTCCCCCGCGAGGATCACGTCGACGTGCTGCGCGGCGGCCTTGGCGAGCAGGTACTGCGGGATGACCGCGGGATCGGTGATCGGCTCGTGCGACGCGGCGACCACGGCGTCGAAGGCCCCGCGGAACTTCTCGAAGTCGACGCGGACGACCTCGTGCTTGGCCCGCAACAGGTGCGCGACGCGCCCGGCGTAGGGGACCTCGTCGTCGTCGGCGTCCTGCACGCCCACGGTGAAGGTGTGCACCGGGCCGAGCCGCGAGGCGAACAGCGTGATCGCGCTCGAGTCGAGCCCGCCGGAGAGGAAGACGCCCACGCGCTCCTTGCCGGAGGCGCGCGCCGCCACGGCACGGTTGAGGCGCCGCTCGATCTCCTCGAGGGTGGGCTTGTCCTCGGGCATCGGCGAGTACGGCGGGGCGTACCGCAGGTGGAACCACGGCTCGAGCCGCGCGCTGCCGTCGAAGGTGAGGTGGTGCCCGGCGGGGAGCGCCCGCACGTCGCGCAACAGGGTGCGCGGGGCGTGCACGTAGCGGAACGAGAGGTACTCCGCGAGGTGCTCCCGGGCGATCTCGCGGCTGACCCACGGCAGGTCGAGCAGCGGCTTCGGGCTCGTCGAGAAGGCGATGCGCCCACCGCGCTCCGCGAAGTAGAGGCGGCGGATGCCGAACGGGTCACGCAAGAGGTGGAGCTTGCGCGCCTTCCGATCGAGCACGGCGGCGACCCAGGCCCCCTCGAAGTGGGCCAGGGAGCTGATCCCGGCGCGGGTCCAGAGATCGAGGAGCGTGTCGGCGGCGGACTGGCCGGTGACCGGCGCGCGGTCGAAGTGACCGGCGACCGCGACCACGAAGCGGTCGTTGCTCGCGAGGGTGGAGCGGGGGCGGGCGAAGAGCACGGCGCCGGGGCCCGAGAACTCGGACCCCGAGGCGAGCGCGCGATGCTCCGCGAGCTCGGGCTCCCCGTCGATGGTGAAGATGCCGGTGATCCCGCCCATGGGCGACCCGATAGCCGGCCCGACGCTCAGGTGCGATATCCTCGGTGTCCATGACCGTACGCATCCACGATCTGCTCCGCGTCGCGATCGAGCAGAAGGCCTCCGACATCCACGTCTCGTCGGGGGAGGTGCCCGCGATCCGCATCGACGGGGAGATCCGTCGCCTCGACCTCCCGATGCTCTCGAACGACGATGCCAAGCGCCTCGCCTACTCGATGATGCAGGAGAAACACCGCACCGCCTTCGAGACCAACTTCGAGACCGACTTCGCGATGTCGTTCAAGTCGTTCGCGCGCTTCCGCGTGAACGTCTACACGCAGACGCGCGGCATCGGCTTCGTCATGCGGCAGATCCCCACCCGCGTGCTCACGATGGCCGAGCTCGCCATGGGGCCGGTGTTCGAGCGGATCGCCTCCTTCAAGCGGGGCCTCGTCCTGGTGACCGGGCCGACGGGCTCGGGCAAGTCGACGACGCTCGCGGCGATCATCGACCACATCAACAAGAACCGGCGGGAGCACATCCTCACCATCGAGGACCCCGTCGAGTTCGTGCACAAGCCGGACAAGTGCATCATCAACCAACGCGAGATCGGCGCGGACACCAAGAGCTTCGCCGCCGCGCTCCGGAGCGCGCTCCGCGAGGACCCCGACGTCATCCTCGTCGGCGAGCTGCGCGACCTCGAGACGATCTCGCTCGCCATCAGCGCCGCCGAGACCGGTCACCTCGTGTTCGGCACCCTGCACACGAACTCCGCGCCGGAGACCGTCGACCGCCTCATCGACGCGTTCCCGCACGAGCAGCAGTCGCAAGTGCGCACCATGTTGTCCACCTCGCTCATGGCGGTGGTGAGCCAGATGCTCGTGCGCAAGATGAACGAGCCCGGCCGGGTGGCGTGCCAGGAGATCATGCTGGTCAACCCGGCGATCCGGAACCTGGTGCGAGACAACAAGCTGTACCAGATCCCGAGCATCATGCAGACGGGCCGGGCCGAAGGGCAGCAGCTCATGGAGTCCGCGGCCAAGGAGCTCGCGATCAAGAAGAAGATCTCGCGCGACGAGGCGATCCGCATCTCGAACAACCCCAAGATGTTCGACGACGTGCCGCGCCCCGGGGCGCCGGCGATGGGGATGCGATGACCGGTGCCGGTTCGGTAGGCGTGCACGTCAACGGCGAGCCGCGCGACGTCCCCGTCGGGACCACGATCACGGGGCTGGTGCGGCTCCTGGGCGCGCCGCCGGAGGGCGTCGCGGTGGCGCTCAACGGCGAGGTGGTGCCGCGCGCGGAGCACCCCGCCCGAGCGCTCGCGCCGGGCGATCGCGTCGAGGTGATTCGGGCGGTCGGTGGCGGGTAGAGCCCGTCGGGTCCGCACGGCGGGAGGGCGTAAGAGCGACGCAAGAGGTCTGACGTAAGTCGGCCGTCAGGGCGGCCCGCGGGGGGACCGTTTATCCGTCTTCCATGCGCGCCCTCCTCCTCCTCGTCGGCCTCGCTCTCGCGGCCCCCTCGTCGTCGCTGACCGTGTCCGCGCCGATCCTGGACCCCTCGCCCCCGATCCTCCGGGCGCTCGAGCTTCCGCACGCTGCCCGTGCGCTCCGGCGCGCGGGGGTGGAGGAGGTCGAGGTGCGGGTGTCGCTCGACGCCGTGCGTGTCCACCAGGTCCACGCGTGGGATCTGGTCTTCGTCTTCCAGGAGGCCCTGGTCTCGACCCGCACCTACGGCACGGTCCCCAACTTCGGCGCGTTCGTGCAATCGCGGCTCGCCCGGGGCCTGCGGGGGCGCGCGCTCGCCAACGCCATCCACGCGGAGCACGCGACCTACGGGAACGGCCACGGGAACGACGAGAAGGGCTGGAGCGAAGGGCACGGTGCCTTCGACGAGAAGCACGGCGGCAAGCACGTCGAACAACACGGCGGGAAGGACGGATGGGCCGCCAACGGCAACTCGAACGGCAAGAGCGGTCGGGCCGGGAAGGGCAAGAGCAAGGGTCGGGGTGGCAAGGGCTCCGGCAAGGAGAAGTGGTAGCCATGCCGCTCCTCGCCATCGTGTTGCTGGGGTGCTGGGGAGGCCCCGCCGCCTCGGACGAGGCGGACCCGGTCGCCCACGCGGTCGAGCTGGCCCGCGTCGTCCGCGCCGATCCGGCGAACGCCGAAGCGGCCCTGGCCGAGAAGGGCGTGAGCCTGGAAGAGTTCGAGGAGATGCTCTTCGACATCGCCGCCGACCCGGTGCAGAGCGACGCCTACGTGGCGGCGTTGGGAGAGTGAGCGCCCGGACGTGACCCGGCGCTACATCTCCCGCCGCCCCTCCAACGCCCGTGCCAGGGAGACCCGGTCGGCGAACTCGATCTCGGTCCCGACGCTCACCCCGTGGGCGAGGCGGGTGACGCGCACGCCGAGCGGCTTGAGCAGCTTTGCCACGTAGAGCGCCGTCGCATCCCCCTCGACATCGGGATCGGTCGCGAGGATGACCTCGGCCACGGGCGGGAGGCCCTCCTCGCCGCCGATGCGCGCGAGGAGCTCGCGGATGCGCAGCTCGGCGGGGCCGACCCCGTCGAGCGGCGAGAGCGCCCCGTGGAGGACGTGGAACGCGCCCTTGTAGGTGCCGGAGCCGTCGAGCGCGTTGATGTCCTGGGGGCGCTCGACCACGCAGAGCGTGGCGGCATCCCGGCGGACGTCCGCGCAGCGGCGGCACAGCGGATCACTCGAGAGGTCGCGACAGCGCGCGCACTCGCGCACCGACGCGCGCAGCGCCACCACGGCCTCCGCGATGCCGGTGGCCACCTCGGGCGGCTGGCGCAGGAGCCAGTACGCGTAGCGGGTCGCGGTCTTCTCCCCCACGCCGGGGAAACGCGCGAGGTGCGCGACGGCGCGGCGGAAGGGATCGACGCTCATGGAAACACGCTCCGGAGGGGGATCAGAGCAGCCCGGGCGGGAGCCCCATCGCGGCGGCGAGCGTGCCGAGCTTCTTGGCGACGACCTCCTTGCTGCGGCGGACGGCGTCGTTGGTCGCGGCGCGGAGCAGATCCTCGAGGAGCTCGCGGTCGTCCATCGCCTTGGGATCGATGCGCACGGAGAGCACCTCCTGGGCGCCGTTGATGCGCACGGTGACGAGGCCGCCGGCGGTGGCCTCGACCTCCTCGCGCTCGGCCTCCGCCTGGAGCTCCTGCATCTGCTTCTGGAAGCCGCCCAACAAGCCGCTCATCCCACCCATGCCGCCAAACGGATCAGTCATCTGAGCTCTCCTCGCTGCCGGGCAATCTATCTCCCTCGTCGAGACGGGAGGCCTCGGTGTACTCCACGCGCCCCGCGAGCATGGCCACGAGGCGATGCACGAGCGGAGAGGCGGACACGGCCGCCCGCGCCGCCTCCAGGCGCCGCTCGTCGGCCTCGTTGCGGGCCTCGCGGCCGGTCTGGCCCTCGTCGCCGCGGCGGATCTCGAAGCGCCGGAAGCCCGGCAGGACGCTGACGAAGTCGACCTCCTGGAGGTGCTCGCGCACGACCGGCCGCCACTGTTCGACGCGCACCACGAGCGCGAGCGTGCCGCCCTCGAAGCTGCCGAAGGCCGCGTTCTCCTCGACGACCACGCGCTGATGCGGGGAGAGCACGCCGAGGGCGGACTTCCAGGCTTCGGAAGGGTCGACAGGGACAGCGGGAGCGACGGAGGTTGGGGGCGCGGCCGGGGCCGTGGGGGCGGCGCGAACGGCCGGCGGGCCGGCCCGAGGGGGGGTGGACGCGGCGACGATCGGGGGGTCCAGGGGGGCACGCCCCCCTGGTAGGGGCGTTGCGGGGGCTGGGCCCCTGCCCCAGGAAACGGGCGATGACGACGGCGCCGAAGCCGGAGGGCGGGCGCCCTCCTTCGTCGCTACCTCTCGCCCTCCGGGTCGTCGGTGGGCTCGCGGCCGCGCGGACCGGTCCGGCTGCTCCCGTTGACGGGCGGGGGCACGGCCACGCCGCTCCCGCGCATGCGACGCTCGAGCTCGACGAGGCGATCGACGAGGGGGCCGAGGTTCTGCGCGGGGCGGATGCTCACGAGGCGCGCCACGGCCATCTCCAGGACGAACCGCGGCCGGCTGGCACGCGCGACCTGGTCGTGGACCTCGAGGAGGGTCTGGAAGGTGCGGGAGAGGTGCTCGGCGCTCATGCCCTCGACGAGGGCGGTGAGGCGCTCCTTCTCCTCTTCGGGCACGTCGAGGTGCTTGCGGGCGCCCGGGGAGAGGGCGACGAGCGCGGCGTTGCGCACGAGCTCGAGCAGCTCCCCGGTGAATTGGGCGACCTCGTGGCCGCTCTCGTGCACCGACGCGATCGCGTCGAGGCAACGGTCGGGCTCGCCGCGCACGAGGCCGGTCAACATCTCGTAGAGCACGCCGCGGTCGACCATGCCGAGGATGTCGGCCACCTGGGCGTCGTCCGGCTTGGCGCCGCCGAAGCTGATCACCTGGTCGAGGAGGCTCTGCGCGTCACGCATCGAGCCCTCCCCCGCGCGGGCGACCATGCGGAGCGCCACGTCGGAGATCGTGATGCCCTCGGCGTCACAGATGGTGCGGAGGCGGTTGACGACCACGCTCGCGGCGATGCGCTTGAAGTCGAAGCGCTGGACGCGGGAGAGGATGGTCTCCGGGATCTTGTTGACCTCGGTGGTCGCGAAGATGAACTTCACGTGCGGCGGGGGCTCCTCCAGCGTCTTCAGGAGCGCGTTGAACGCGCCCTTGGAGAGCATGTGGACCTCGTCGATGACGTAGACGCGGAACCGCGCGACCGCCGGCAGGTAGCGGACGCCGTCGCGCAGATCGCGGATGTCGTCGACCGAGTTGTTGCTCGCGCCGTCGATCTCGACCACGTCGGGGCAGGTGCCGGCGAGGATGTCTACGCACGGGCCGCACACGCCGCACGGGCTCGCCGTGGGGCCCTCGAGGCACTGCAGGGCGCGCGCGAGGGCGCGGGCCGCGGTGGTCTTGCCGACGCCGCGGGCGCCGGTGAACAGGAACGCGTGGTGGATGCGACCGGACGCGAGCGCGTTCTTCAACGTGCGGGTGACGTGGGTCTGGCCCGCCATCTCCTCGAGCGTGAGCGGGCGCCACTTGCGGGCGATCGCTACGTACGCGGGCTGCTCGGCCACGGGCGCTCCTCTACGGACGGCGATCGGACGGCGATCGGGGGGCGGGCGGCGCGGGATACGCCGCGAGGCGACATGCGCCCGAATTGCGAGCGTGCGCGGGGGAGATGGCCGGGCACCCCCATGCCTCGGGACGACGACACCGTTGCTACCTTTCGGTCCTGGCGGGGTTCACGACGCCCAATCATGGGGACCCGACCATCACCGCCGCGCACGCGCGAGAACGGTAATGGCGGAGAGGGCGGGGTTCGAACCCGCGGTACCTTTCGATACACACGATTTCCAGTCGTGCACCTTCGACCACTCGGTCACCTCTCCTAGAGGGGGTGGCGGAGAGGGTGGGATTCGAACCCACGGTAAGTTGCCCTACAATAGATTTCGAGTCTATCGCCTTCGACCACTCGGCCACCTCTCCGCAATCAGGAGGATCCCTTCCGCGCACGCGAGCTTCTCTGCTCCGTGCGTCTCGCAGCGAAGAAGCCGCGGAGCTGGGCCGCCGCTTCGTCCCGGCAGACACCGCCGGTCACCACGAAGCGGTGATTGAGGCCGGGCCACGCCGAGAGATCACCGAGGGTGCCGCAGAAGCCGCCCTTGGGGTCGGCCGCCGCGTAGACCACCCGGTCGATGCGCGCGAGCACGAGGGCTCCGGCGCACATCGCGCAGGGTTCGAGGGTGACGTAGAGGGTGCAGCCGTCGAGCCGCCAGTGCCCCCGGGCCGCGGCCGCCGCGCGGAGCGCGTTGACCTCGGCATGTCCGCAGGGATCGGCGTCACGCTCGCGGGTGTTCACGCCGACGGCGAGCTCTCGCTCACCCCCGGCCGCACCACCCCCGACCAGACCCGTGTCGTCACCTGTGTGGTCACGACACACGATCACCGCACCGACGGGAACCTCGCCCGCCGCCGCCGCCTCTGCAGCGAGCGCGAGCGCCCGTTGCATCCAGCGAATTTCGCTATTGGAAGGATCCATATTCGTACATCAAAGAGCCCTCGGCGAAGCGGACGGAGACCCGGGGCCACCACCACCCGCGCGAAGTCCCGCGAGTCTAAGGCAGCGTCGGCGTCGCGTCAACGCGCCCCGAGGGAGTAAACTCGCGCCATGACGGCAAGGACAGGCGGACGGGCGTGCGAAGCGGAGGGCGGCACGACGCGGAGGCGGCGACTCGAGGCCCGGCTCCGTGCACGGCTCGCGCCGATCCGGGCCCGCGTCGAGCCCCGCCTGCGCGCCTGGATGGCGCCGCTCCGCGCCGACCTGGAGCCGCGCCTGCGTGCCGAGGTCGCCACCCGCACCCGGGCGATCCTCGTGCCCCGCGCCGCCTGGCTCGCCGAGGCCCGTGCCGACGCCGACGCCGTCCGCACCGCGCTCCTCGCCGCCGAGCGGCACGCGGCCGCCGCCCTCGCGCGGCTGGACCGCTCCCCCTTCTCCGGGGACACGACGGTCCACGCGGCCCACGCTCGCCATCCCGGCGTGCAATTGGTGTTCGCGAGGCACGGGCTGCCGCGCTGCCTGGATTGTGCCGTCGGTGCGGACGAAACGCTGGCGGAGGCCGCGTCGGGCGAGGGGCTGCCGCTCGACGAGCTGCTGAAAGAGCTCCATGCACTGCCCCGGGTGTACCGATAGAGAGCCACTCGTGGAGCTGACATGGCCCTCCTGTTCACCTTGTTCTCCGCCGTCGCGCTCGCGGCCGGAGTCACCTTCCCGACCAACGTGGCGCTCTCCACCGCCGACGGCCAGACCCTCCAGGCCAGCGTCGGCGTTCCTGCCAAGGGCAGCGGCAACGGCGTCGTGTTCGTCCACATGGCCGGCCGCAGCCGCGACGATTGGCACGGCGTGGCCGACAAGCTGTATCGGGGCGGCCTCCTCGTGCTCACGGTCGACCTGCGCGGGCACGGCGCCAACGCGACCGGCACCCCCGCCGCCCTCACCGGCGCGGACTGGAGCGCCATGGTGGGGGACGTGCAGGCCGGCGTCGCCGAGCTCCGCAAGCGCGGCGCGAAGAAGGTGGCGGTGGTCGGCGCCGAGGTGGGCGCGAACCTCGCCCTCCTCGCCGCGGCGGACGATCCGACCATCACCAGCGTCGCGCTGCTCTCGCCCGGGCTCGACTACAAGGGCCTCATCACCGGCGAGGCCGCGAAGCGCTACGGCGCCCGCCCGGTCTTCTACGTCGCGAGCAAGGACGATCCCTACGGCCTCCGCTCGGCTACCACGCTCGACAGCATCGCGACCGGCGTGCACACGCTCCAGGTGTTCGAGAAGGCCGGCAAGGGCACGGCCATGTTCAATCGCGAGCCGGCGCTCGAGAGCCTGCTGCTCGGCTTCGTGAACACGAGCTGGACCGCTCCGACGGCGCCGGTCGCCGCCACGCCGAGCGAGATCAAGGTGAAGGCCGAGGACATGAAGACCACCGGCACGCGCCTCGGGGAGAAGCCGGCGGAGCCCGCGCCCGCGCCCGCACCGAAGTAGTCTCGGAGTCTCGGAGCCTGGGGCGCCCTGCCCTACGGAGCCGTGACCTCGATGACCACCGGCACGGTCGCGCCGCTGGCGTAGAGCGTGTTGCCGGAGAGGCTGACGACCTCGATGTCACCGTACTCGTAGAGGCGCGCGGCGACCGCGCCCGCGTTGACGGAGGGGAGGACGAGCTTGACGGTGCGGCTGTCGCCGCTCTCCATCGGGTAGGGCGCGAGCTCCTTGCCGCGGGCGTCGGTGAGCTTGCCGCCGAGGGAGGCCGCGAGCGCGGCGAGATCGCGAAGGCCGGTGTCTCCGTGCGCCTTGAGGCGGAACTGGAAGCCCGCCACGGCCTGGACCGTCGGGGGCGGCTCGGGCACCTCGGGGGTCTGCTCCCAGGCGGGCGAGTAGGGCTCCTTCTCGTAGGTCGTCGAGGACGAGGAGCGCGCCTTGCTCTTCGCAGAGCTCGTCGGGGCGCTCTTCGTGGGCGCGATCGACGACTCCTTGCCCTCCGCCCGCTTCGATGCGAGCTCGCGGCGGGCGAACGACGGCTCGGCGAGCAGGCCGTCGGCCTCGGGGGCCTCTCCGATCGTGGACGGCTCGGCCTTCTCGAGCATGGGTACGCTCGCGATGTCCACCGCCGGGGGCGGCGCGACGGTGGAGGCCTCGCCGGATGCGACGCTGTCCTCTCCTTCGGGCGCCTCGGGCTTCCGGGCCGCGAACACGAGCACGACGACCGCCGCGGCGGCCAACATGCCGACCTCGATGCGGAAACCGTGGAGATGGCGGCGCCACCCGACGCGCAACGGCTCGGTGGCGATGCGCGCCTCCAGGCGCTGGGCGAATCCCGCGGGCGCGGGCACGGGCCCGCCCTGGCGGAGGAGCGCGATGGCGGCGCGCAGGCCGTCGAGCTCGGCGCGCAGCTCGGCGCTCTGCGCCAGGGCCTCCTCGACCTCGCGGGCCTCGGCGGAGGGGAGCTCGCCGTCGAGGTAGGCGGAGAGGCGGTTGCGGGCGAAGAAGGGATCCATCAGCGAACGTCCTCCGGCCCGATCTTCCGCGCGAGCACGGCCTGGAGCTCGGCGCGCGCGCGGTGGATGCGGCTCTTCACGGTGCCGCGGGGGAGCTCCAGGATGTCGGCGATCTCGTCGTAGGACAGGTCCTCGACATCGCGGAGGAGCAGGATCTGGCGGTGATCGTCGTCCAGGCGGTCGAGGGCCGCGGTCACGAGTGCCCGGGCCTCGCGGGTGGTCGTGCCGGCGTCGGCGCCGGGGCCGTCATCGGCGATCTGGCGCTCGGGAATGTCGTCGCTGCCGGTCGGGCCGAGGGACTCGGTGCGGCCCCACCCGCGGCGCGAGCGGTGCATGCGCCGGTTGCGACAGTGGTTGAGCGTGACCTTGAAGATCCAGGTGGACAGCCGGGCCTCGCCCCGGAACGTCGCGAGCGATCGGAACAGCGCCAGGAACACGTCCTGGGCGGTCTCCTCGGCGGTCGGGGCATCCCCCAGCCAACGGAAGCAGAGGGTGTGGACACGGTCCTGGTAGCGCAACACGATCTCGCGGAAGGCGTCACGGTCGCCGGCCCGGAAGCGCTCCACGAGCTCCGTGTCCGTGGGACCGGGCAGGCGGAGGCCGGGGAAGGCCACCGCCGCGAGGAATACGCCGACCATGCCGCCGCACATGCCGAGGGCTTCGACCGTGGCGCGCAGCAAAGGTTCCGCGCCAGTCACGGCTCAGTCGTCCTCGTCCAGGGGCATCGCCTCCATCTGGACGCGCTTGCCCGTGCGGACCGACTCCTGGATGTCCTTGAGCGGCACCCGCCGGATCGGGAAGATCGCCTTGCGGATCTTGGCGCCGCGGAAGGTCACGCCGTCGAGGTTGGCGTAGTCGAAGTCGGCATCTTCGAGGTTGGCGTCCTCCAGCGTGCAGTCCTTCAGGTTGGCCCCGAAGAAGCTGGCGCCGATGAGCGTCGCGCCCTTGAACGAGCAGCGGGAGAGGTTGGCCTCGGCGAACTTCGCGCGGGCGAGGTTGGCGCCGTCGAAGGCGATGCCGACGAGGTCGCACCCGCGCAGATCGGCCTCCTCGAAGCCCTCCTTGCGGCGGATCATCTCCAACACCTGCTTCCGGGTGAGCGGGCGGCCGGTGGAGAAGTCCTCCTTGTCGGGGTCGAGGACGAGCGGATCGGGGGCGGACGGAGCGGTGCTGGGGGTCTTGCGCCGGGTCATGAGGCCCTTGTGGGGAGGATGGAGGACGGCCGCGCCGTGGGCTCGAGGGTGGCGACGATGCGGGACGCGATGTCGGGCGTGGTGAATTGCTCCGACCAGTAGACGCCGCCCGGATTGAGGGTGTTGACCTCGATGACCAGGCCGCCGATCACGTCGATGCCGGCGAACCAGACCCCATCGCGCGCGAGGTGCGGCGCGAGCGTTCGGGCGAGGTCGTGGTCGGCGTCGGTGAGGGGACAGGGCATCGGGACCGCGCCGGCCTTGAGATTGTGGCGGAGTTCGCCCGGCGCGCGTTGGCGCAGGTACCCGCCGACAAGCGCCCCGTCGAGCCACAAAAGCCGTTTCTCCCCGAAGACGGCGGCGGGGACGTATTCCTGGACGACCACGTAGCCATCCCCCGCGCGCGCGGCGGAGTCGATCGCGACGTCGAGGCGGGGGCGGCGCCGGCCGCGCATGACGGTCACGCCCTTGCCGCCGCACGAGCGCGCGGGCTTGATCACGATGCCGGCGTCACAATCGCTGGCGAACATCTCGATGGTGGCCCGCGAGCGCGTGACGATGGTGCGCGGGCGCGGCACGCCGTCGAGCGTCGCGACCCACGCCTTGTGCGACGTGCGCAGGAGCGCGACAGGATCGTTCCACACGCGCACCCCCGCGGCCTGCGCGAGCTGCGCGAACCCGAGGACCGCGAGGTCGAGCGGGTTGGTGCGGAGGAGGAGCACGTCGAAGCGGTCGACCTCGACGTTGCGGCGCACGGCGGTGCGGCCGTGCAGGGCGGCCACGATCGCCTCACGCGAGCACGGCTCGTCGAACAGGTGGGCGCGGCCCCGCAGCCGGCCGCGGGGGTCGACCTCGAGGTCCCACGGCTCCAGGATCCGCACCGCGTGCCCCCGTTCGAGGGCCGCATGCGCGAGCTGGATCGTGGTGTGGGTGAGCGACGCCGCGGCGGCGCTCGAAAGGACGATTCCGATCCGCACCCCGCCTCTTATCAAGGAATCAGCCAGGGAGGGGGGCTCGAGAGCGCGCGGCCCGCGGTCCCCGGCGCGCCGAGGCGGCGCGCCGACCGCGGGCGGTGGACGGTGGCGTGGGGGTGATGAACGTGGGGTGGCGGGCGATGACGCGACTTGGCAGCGATCGACCCGACACGATCCGCCTCACGGCGTGCCGTGAGGCGGATCGTGTCGGGTCCTCGGCGAGGTGGTCCCCCAGTTACCGGCGTTCGTCCGTTGGGTGGGGCACGAAAGTCCGTTGGGTGGGGCACGAAAGGGGGCGCGGGGGTCCGATTCACGGGCTGCGACCCGACACGATCGGCCTCAAGGCCTGCCGTGAGGCCGATCGTGTCGGGTCGCGGCGCGGCAGGGGGGCCGGAAGGCGCCGCGGGCACCCGGTGATCGCGGGCCGAAGGCCGCCCCGGCCACCACCGCCCGCGGCGGTCGGCCCGCACGAAGCGGGCCGACGGAGCGCGCAGCGCGACCCTGCAGGACACCCGCCGGCGGCCGTCCTCGGCCGCCGGGCCGCCCATCCTGCCTTCCCTTCCGGTGAACGGAGGGCCGACACGAGCACCCGGGTGCCCGTTGGTGCCGGATGGCCCGCCTGCAGCCGGGTCCGCCGGTGGGGCCCCTTGGGGGGAACCGGCGGGGGCCCCGGCTGCGGTTCTGGCGGGCCATCCGGCGCCACCGAAGGCATACAAGCGCGATAGGAGGCCCCGATGGACGAGGTCCTCTCCCGCATCCCCCACCTCGTCGCCGCGCGCTACCCCATCCTCTGGCTCGTCTCGAACGAGGAGGAGCGCGTGGAGCGTGGGCTCGAGCGCCTCGCGAAGAACGAGGACATGGCGTTGTTGCGCTGGCGGCGCACCACCGGCCTCGTCGCCTCGGGCGGGCTCGCGTTTCCCGACACGGAGCTGCCGCTCGCCGCTTTCGAGGCCGTGAACGAGGTGGAGGGCCCCGCCCTGTTCCTGTTCGAGGACCTCGCCGACGACTTCGGCAACCCGATGGTCGTGCGCCGCCTTCGAGACCTCCAGAGCGAGGTCGCCGCGCGTCGGCAGGCGATCATCATCCTCTCGCACCGCGTGACGTTGCCGCCCGAGCTCGAGAAGGACGTGGCGGTCCTCGACATCCCGCTCCCGAACCGCGCCGAGGTCGCGCGCCTGTTGGGCCTGCTGACGCTGTCGCAGAAGATCGAGCTGCCGCCGGAGCGCTTCGAACACTTCGTCACCGCATCGCTCGGGCTCTCCGAGAAGGAGATCAAGCGTGCCTACGCGCGGGTGCTCCTCGACGGGACGAAGTTCGGCGCCGGCGACCTCGATCTGCTCCTGGAGGAGAAGGCGCGCCTGCTCCGGAAGTCGCGGCACCTCGAGTTCGTGCGGCCCGACGTCGCCATGGGGGATGTCGGGGGGCTCGGCAACCTGAAGGACTGGCTGCGGCAGCGCGCGCTGGCGTTCACCGAGAAGGCCCGCATCTACGGCCTCCCCGAGCCGAAGGGCCTGTTCCTGCTCGGCGTGCAGGGCTGCGGAAAGTCGCTGTCCGCCAAGGCGGTGGCCGAGCTCTGGCGCGTGCCGCTGCTGCGCCTCGACGTCGCCGCGCTCTTCGAGGGGCGGGCGGAGGAAGGGCTGCGCGAGACCATCCGCATCGCCGAGTCGCTCGCGCCGGCGGTCCTCTGGATCGACGAGATCGAGAAGGCTTTTCTCGGCGAGGGCATGGCGACCAGCCGCGTCTTCGGCACCTTCCTCACGTGGATGCAGGAGAAGACCAAGCCGGTGTTCGTCGTCGGCACCGCGAACGAGGTGCGGGGCCTGCCGCCCGAGCTCCTCCGAAAGGGCCGCTTCGACGAGATCTTCTTCGTGGACCTCCCCAACGTGCACGAGCGCCTCGAGATCCTCGACATCCACCTGCGTCGGCGCCGCCGCGATCCCGAGCGGTACGACCTGCTCGCGGTCGCCGAGGAGACCGAGCGCTGGTCGGGTGCGGAGCTCGAGCAGCTCATCATCTCGGCGATGTTCCTCTCCTTCGCCGCGGACCGGGAGCTGGGGCAGGAAGATCTCATCCGGGTCGCGCGGGAGACGGTACCCCTCGCCGTCACCATGGACGACCGCCTGAAGGAGCTCCGCGAGTGGGCGCGGCCGCGCGCGCGCCCCGCGAGCGTGGACACGCGTAGAATCGCGTTCTTCGAGGACTGGAATGACTAAATCGACCTCCTCTCGGGCGTCGTCCGGCTCCCTTCGCTGCGCGGTCATCGGCGCGGGGTCGTGGGGCACCGCCCTCGGCATCCAGCTCGCCCGCAACGGCCACGAGACCTGGATGTGGGACCGCGACGGCGATCGGTGCGCCCGCATGGAGAGCGCGCGCGTCAACGAGCGTTATCTCCCAGGCCTTCCCTTCCCCGAGGATCTGCACGCCTCGCACGACATCGACCGCACGCTCGACGGCGCCGACCTCGTCGTGGCGGTGGTGCCGAGCCAGGTGATCGGGAGCGTGATGGGCGCGCTCGGGGACCGCCTGCGCGACGGCGTGCCGATCTGCTGCGCCTCGAAGGGCATCGAGGCCGACAGCCTGCGCACCATGGACGAGGTGCTCCACCACGTACTCCCCGCGCGCCTCCACCCCTCGTTGTGCGCGTTGTCGGGCCCGAGCTTCGCGAAGGAGGTCGCGCTCGGCCTGCCGACGGCGGTGGTGGTGGCCGGCGACTCCGAGGACGCCTGCCATCGCGTCGCAAACGCGTTCCACGGCGGCTACTTCCGCGTCTACCACTCCGACGACGTCGTGGGTGTCGAGTACGGTGCCGCGCTCAAGAACGTGCTCGCCATCGCGTGCGGCGTCAGTGACGGCGCGGGCCTCGGGACCAACGCCCGCGCCGCGCTCATCACCCGCGGCCTCTCCGAGATCACCCGCCTCGCGGTGGCCCGCGGCGCCAACCCGCTCACCCTCATGGGGCTCGCGGGCCTCGGCGATCTCGTGCTCACCTGCACGGGGGACCTCTCGCGAAACCGCCGCGTCGGCCTCGGGCTCGGGCAGGGCCGTACGCTCGCGGCGGTGCTCGACGAGCTCGGGCAGGTGGCGGAGGGCGTCGTGACCGCGCGGAGCGCGTGGGCGCTCGCGCAGAAGGCGGGTGTCGACATGCCGATCACCGAGCAGGTGTACCGGATGCTCTACGAGGACAAGCCGGTGCGCGACGTGCTCCGGGACCTCGTGGGGCGGGAGCGGAAGGCGGAGCGGGGGTAGCGTCCCGACCCTCGGGTTAGCATCGGCCCCATGTCCTCCGCCCCCCACGTGCCCGAGCGCCGCCTCCGCGAGGAGATGGTCAAGTTCGGCCGCCTCTGCTACGAGCGCCACCTGCTCGTCGCGATGGACGGCAACCTCTCCGCGCTGCTGTCCGACGGCAGCGTGCTCTGCACGAAGGCGGGGTGCCACAAGGGGTTCCTCACGGACGACGACCTCGTGGTCATCGACCGGAGCGGCAAGAAGCTCCGCGGCCAGGGGAGCCCGACCTCCGAGATGGCGATGCACCTCGCCTGCTACGAGGAGCGGCCCGACGTGCGGGCGGTCATCCACACGCACCCGCCGATCTCGATCGCGTTCACCATCGCCGGCGTGAGCATGGCGCGGTGCGTGCTGCCGGAGGTGGTGCTCACGCTCGGCACGGTCCCGACGGTCGACTACGCGACCACGGGCACGAAGTCGCTCGCGGACGGCCTCCGCACCTACGTGCGCCACCACGACGCGGTGCTGATGGATCGCCACGGCGCCGTGTGCCTTGGGAAGGACCTGCTCACCGCGTTCTGCAACCTCGAGACGATGGAGCACACCGCGCTGATCACGAAGACCGCGCGGGACCTCGGCGGGATCAAGGAGCTGCCGGCCGAGGAGGCCGCGAAGCTGCGGTCGATGGGGCTCAAGCGCTACGGGGGGCCGCCCTCCGCCGTCGCGAAGGCCGACCACCCGCACGTCGACCTCCCCGACGCGTGCCGGGCCTGCTCCGGCTGTGCGCACCCCACGCCGTCCGGCGTGGCGCCGAAGAGCGAGATGAGGATGGCGCGCGTGGTGAGCACGCCCCTCGGGGGCCCGTCGGTGGAGGACGCGCTGGTCCGCGAGGTGCTCGAGGCGCTCGCGCGCGGCTGAAGCGTCGCTTCGCGGCCGCTCCGACGATACGTGGGGCGCATGTGGTATCTCGCCGCGCTCGTCGCGCTCCTGGTCGCCGCGGGCGTGGGGCTGGCCATCCTGTTCGCCGTCCTTCGGCTCCTGTCCAAGAAGTCGGAGTTGCCGGAGGTGGACGCCTTCGGTGATCCGATCCCGGCGCGCGCCACGCCGCCCGCGAGCCACCCGCCCGTCGCGAGGCCTGCGGGGGAGCCGATTGCGGCACCGGTCGCGGCTCGGGAGCCGGTTGCGGTGCCGGAGTCGTTCACCGCGCGGGAGCCCGCGCCTCGGCCCGCGCCGGAGCTCGGGCCTACGCCCACCCTCGTCGTCGCGCCGGAGCCGGTGGGCGCGCCTCCGATGACGGCCGATGAGCCGGTCGCCGCGCCCCGCACGGTGGCGGAGCCCGCCGCTGTTGAGCCCGCGCCGGCCGCCGCCGCGCCCGCTGACG
>JAKFCH010000199.1:0-13467 GCA_036676765.1 Deltaproteobacteria bacterium | reverse complement strand
GGCGGCGAGTCGGCGGCTCGGCGCCGACCGAGCGCGACCGCGCGAGCCCGGAAGACACGCGGCGCCGCGCGTCCGCGCGCGGCGCGGGCCCCGGCCGCTCCCGCGGCGTAGACGGTGGGGCTACCGAGGGTCCACGCGGGGGGGGGGCGCACGGGCGCGGGCCCCGGCGGTTACGGGCCTTCCATGTACCTGCTCCTCCTCGCGTGCAGTGGCCCCGACACATCCGCGACGGCCACCACTACCGCGGACACCGCGGCCGACACCGGGGCCGACACGGGCGGAGACTCCGGCGGGGCCCCCACGGCGCGGAGCTGGCCGGCCACCCTCACGTCGCCGGATGTGAGCATCGCGAGCTGCGGGAGCTCCGACGACTTGGGGCGCGACCTCTCGGTCGATGGCGATCTCGACGGGGACGGCCTCCCCGAGGTGGCCGTGGGCGCGCCCGGTCACGATACCGTCGGACAGAACTTCGGCGCCGTCTACGTCTTCCTCGGCTCCCAGGTGACCGGCGCGCTCGACGTTGGCGACGCCTTCGTCACCGTCCGCGGGACCTACGAGCGGGAAAGCGCCATGCTCGCCACCGACGATCACTTCGGCTCGGGCGTTCAATGGCTCGGGGATCTCGACGGCGACGGCGCGGACGAGCTGCTCGTGCGCCGCGGCGAGTACGGCTTCGCGGTGTTCCGCGGGAGCGACCTGCTCGCCGGCGTCGATCTCACCGAGGACGCCGCCGCCGCCACGTTCGACGACCAGGAGACCGTCATTGTGTCCTACCCCGATCTCGACGGGGACGGCCTCGATGATCTCGCCCTCGGCCGCCCGTACCGCGGCATGTCCGAGAACTACGGCTACCGGGGCGCGCTCGCCCTCGTCTCGGGCACCGCGCTGCTCGACGCAACGCTGCCGAAGCTCCACGAGGTCTACGGGCTCGACGCCGAGGCCCACCTCGGCTCGGTGCTCACCACCTTCCCCGACGAGGACGGCGACGGCTTCCCGGAGCTCGCCACGCTCCTCGGCAACCAGATCGTTATCGTCGGCTCGGCGACCATGCGCGACTGGGCGCTCTACGCCGACGACGCCGTACTCTCGTCGTGGGATGCCTACGCCGGGGCCGGCGCCCTGCTCGCGGTAGGCGACGCCGACGCCGGCGGCCGCACCGACCTGGTCGTCCTCTACAGCGACCTCTTCGGCATCCGCACCGAGGGCACCGACGGCCTGCCCCGCAGCGGGGTGTTCGGCTGCGGCAGCGGCCCGTGCCTCGGCGGCGCGGTGCTCGCGCCCGATCTCGACGGGGACGGCGCACCGGACCTCTGGGTCGCCGACGGCGACGTGTCCGCCATCAGCTCCCGCGCGTTGTTCGCCGGCACCGCGACGGTGGACCCTCCGCTCGCGACGGTCGACGTGCCCGCGTCCTGGGAGCTCGCGCTCGCGTCCGGCTCGGACGGTCTCTGGGTGGGCATCGACTGGCGGCCTGCGGACAACTGGCCGGGCGGCGGCGTCGCGCGGATCGACGTCGGACGGGGCGACAGCACCGGCGTCACCGACGCGACCGCCACCGTGCGCGGCGGCTACGCGATGTTCCCGGACCGCCCGCGCTTCGCCGACCTCACCGGGGACGGCCTGGACGAGGCCGTGTTCACCGGGGACGGGTGGGTGGACGGGAAGGTGTTCGACGGCGCCACCCTCGCCGCGGGTGGCGCGTTCACCGTGTGCGACGCCGACTACAGCGTGCCCGTGAGCAAGGACCTCCTGGCGTTCCTCGAGGACGCGGACGACGACGGCGTCGCCGAGCTGCTCTGGACCGACCGCACCACGCCGGGTGACGCCACGATCACGGTCCAGGGGGGCCGCAGCTTCCTCGGCCTCGAGGCGGACGACACCCGCGCCGTCGCCACCCTGCCGATCACCCGCAGCTCCTGGCACCTCGCCCCCGCCTGCGACGTCACGGGTGACGGCCGCGTGGACTTCGTGCTCTACGACGGCGGAGACCTCGATCTCGTGGACGGGAGCGCGTGGGTGCACGGGTACAGCGCGGCCGACCACCTCGGCGCCTTGTCGGGTGGCTCGGGGGTCGGCCCGGCTCCCACCCCGAGCTGCCTCGACGACCTCGACGGCGACGGCGGAGAGGACCTGGTGTGGGGCTACCCCAACGCGATGTACCGCTCCGCCGACCTCGACCCCGCGCGCACCCTGACCGAAACCGACGCGTGGGCAGTCCTCCACGACGACCCGCCGGAGGACGGCCTCGGGGGCCTCCCGGTGGCCGTCGGGGATCTCGACGGGGACGGCCTCTCCGAGCACGTCGTCGTGAGCGGGCCGAGCACCGGATCGACACAGCCGCTGGCGCGGATCGACGGCGCGACCCTCGCCGCGGGCGGCACCCTGGACGAGGACGCCCTGCCCGTTTGCCTCATGGCCAGCGGCAGGAGCGTGTGGATCGTGGTCCTCGGCACCGTCGCGTGGGACGATGCGCCCGACGCCGACGTGGCCGTGCTCTTCTACGACGAGTACTGGAAGGACTACGTGATCGTCGGTGTCCCCGGTGCGTACGTCGCGAGCGGCACCGCCACGACCGTGGGGGACGATGCCGCGGTGCTCTTCGATCCGGTCGAATACCTGGGCGAGATCGAGTGGGACGACATCGCCCTCGGCCCCGACTACGGCGGCACGGGCGCGGGCTCCTTCGTCGTGCGCCACACCGACGGGACGACGGGCAAGTCGACGGTGGCGCTGATCTTCGGGCGGTAACGGTCATCGGGGCCAGTCACAGTGGATCCGGTGAAGGCCACCCCCGCTACACCCGCTCCAGAACCGCCGCCGCCCCCAGCCCGCCCGCCGCGCAGATGCCGAGCAGCGCGGTCTTCGCGTCGGTGAGGTGAAGCTCGCGCGCCATCGTGAGCGCCATGCGCACGCCCGTGGCGCCGAAGGGGTGGCCGAGGGCCACGCTGCCGCCGTGGACGTTCAGACGCGCGTCGTCAATGGTGCCGACGGCGCGGTCGCGGCCGAGGCGCTCGCGGGCGAAGGCGTCGCTCTCCAGCGCCTTGCGGACGCAGAGGACCACCGCCGCGAAGGCCTCGTGGAGGTCGACACGGTCGATGTCACCCAATTCGAGTCCGGCGCGCGCGAGGGCCTTCGGCATGGCGAGGGCGGGGCCGATGAGGAGCTGATCGGCGGGGTCGACACCCACGTAGGCCCACGAGCGGACGGCGGCGAGCGGGGTGAGGCCGAGGCGCGCGGCGGCCTCCTCGCTCGCGACGATGACGGCCGCGGCGCCGTCGGTGAGCGGGGTGCTGTTGGCGGCGGTGAGGGTGCCGTCCTTGGCGAAGACCGGGCGGAGCTTCGCCATCGCCTCGATGGTCGTGTCGCCGCGCACGATGGTGTCGCGACCCACGACGCGGCCGTCGGGCAGGGTCACGGGGACGACCTCGGCGTCGAAGCGACCGGACGCCCACGCGGCGGCCGCGCGGTGGTGGCTCGCGACGGAGAGCGCGTCCTGTGCCTCGCGGGAGATGCCGTGGCGGCGGGCCATGTCCTCGGCGGCCTCGCCCATGAGCTGCCCGGTGCTCCGCTCGGCGACGCGCGGCTGGCGTGGCAACAGGTCGCGGGTGAGCGAGAGCTTCGCCGCGAGGCCGAGCCAATCGCCCAAGCCCGCCTTCTTGCCCATGACGACGGGGCCGACCTTGCGGATGAGGCTCTCCGGCATCGTGAGGGCGGCGTTGCTCGTGGAGTCGCTCCCGCCGGCGATGATCACGTCGGCGTCGCCGCGTTCGATGGCCGCGACGGCGTCGGTGATCGCCTGCAGCCCGCTCGCGCACGCGCGGGTGACGGTGCGCGCCTCGATGCGCGGCGGGAGCTCGAGATCGAGCACGATCTCGCGGCCGACGTTGGGCGCGGTGGGCGGGAGGATGACGCCGCCCCAGATGACCGCGTCGATGGCGTCGTGGCGGAGGCCGGTGCGCTCGAGCGCGGCGCGGACGGCGAGGACGCCGAGGGCGATGGTGTCGAGCTCGGTGTATTCGGCGAACGCGCGCACGAAGGGGGTGCGGGCGCCGCCGCAGATCAGGGCGCGGGGCATGGGAGGCTCCGGGGAGAGTTGGTTGTCGAACTGCAAGGCCCGGCTCAGGCCCCGAGCAGGTTTCCGCCGCACACGCGCAGCACGCCGCCCGTGAGCGCGCGGCCCGACGGGCTCGCGAGGAAGGTGACGACCTCGGCGATGTCCTCGGGCAGCCCGCCCTGGGACACGTTGGAGAGGCGGCGGGCGACCTCGCGGGTGGCGAAGGGGATGGCGGCCGTCATGCGGGTCTCGATGAAGCCCGGCGCGACCGCGCTCACCGCCACGCCGCGCGCGGCGAGGAGGGGGGCGAGCCCCTCGACGAGCCCGATGACGCCGGCCTTGGTGGCGGCGTAGTTGGTCTGGCCGACGTTGCCGCCGATGCCCCCGATGCTGGAGAGGCACACCATCGCGCCGCCGTCGGCGAGGATGGGGCCGAGCCGCTCGGCGAGATCGATGACCGCCGCGAGGTTGACGGTGAGCACGAGGTCCCACATCTCGGCGGGCATGCGGGCGAGCGTCTTGTCGCGGGTGACCCCCGCGTTCTGGACGAGCACGTCGAGGCGCCCGCTCCCGTAGCCGGCGACCGCGTCGACGAGCGCGGTGCGCCCGTCGAGGGTGGCGAGATCCGCCACGAGGCCGATGCCGTGCAGCTCGGAGGCCAGGGCGTCCACCTCCTCCTTCGCGCTCGGGTGGTCGTGGACGAGCACCTTCGCGCCCTCCCGCGCGAGCGCCCGCGCCGTGGCCGCGCCGATGCCGCGGGCCGCGCCGGTCACGAGCGCGATCTGGCCGTCGAGCGGGCGGGCGCCGGCGAACGCCGTCGGCAACGCGACGGAGAGCGCCCACGGTTGGCCGCTCACGTAGGCGCTCCGGGGCGAGAGCAGGAAGTGGAGCACGCCGTGGAGGCGGTCCTCGGCGCCCTCGGGCACCCACACGAGGTTGGCGGTGGCGCCGGTGCGGCCGAGCTCGCGCGCGAGCGAACGGGTGTAGCCGTCGAGCGCCTGGCGGGCGGCGCGGGCGCGCGGTGTCGGCGCGGATGCGGGCGGGCGGCCGAGGACCACGACGCGGCCGGAGCTCGCGAGGCTCCGCAACCGCGGGGAGAGCGCCTCCCAGAGGAAGCGCAGGCTCGCCACGTCGGAGACGCCGGTGGCGTCGAGCAGGATGGCCCAGGGGCGGTCGACGGGCTCCGGCTTGACGGGACCCGCGTCGACGCGGCCGTCGTCGGGGGTCTCTCCGAGCGAGGTGGCGCGCCGCGCCCACGCCTCCGCCGCCGCGGTGAACGGCGCGAGTTCCCACCCATGGCCCCCGAAGAGCACGCCCACGTCCGCGCCGAGCCGGGCGAGCGTCGCGGCGAGGGGGTCGGCGAGCGTGGCGTCGGGGCCGAGGAGCACGTGGACCGTGCGGTCGGCGAGGGCGCGCTCAGACCACGGCGCGAGGTCGCGGACGAGCCGGGGCGGGAGGGAGACGCCGAGGGTCTTCGCCAAGGAGCGGGCGGCGGCGTTGCCGGAGAGGGCGAGGAAGCGGTCGGACACGGGGGGACTCCGGAGCTACTTGGCGGCCGAGGAGAGGGGTGCGGAGGGGGTGGCGCCGGCGGTCGATGTTGCCACCGTCGTGGCGGCCGAGGCGAGCGTCGCGAGCAACCGCGGCCCGGTGGTGACGATCTCGTCGTAGCGCCAGCGGGCGCGCGGCTCGGCGCGCTCCAACCAGCGGGTGAGCACGTCGGCGCGGGCCGGGTCACGGGCGACCTGTTCGAGCAGCGTCTCGGCGACGGCGGCGTCGGCAAGCAGGCTCGTGAGCCGCTCGGCGTGGAGCATCGCGAGCGCGAAGTCACGCTTGGGGTCCCAGTTCGCGAACGCGGCCTTCCACGCCGCGGGGTCGCCCAGGGGCAGCTCGCGCACCTTCGTGGCGGTTAGGCGGAGGAGCAGGAAGCGCACGGCGTGGAGCGCGACGAGCCGCAACCCGGCGACCCGGGCGGCGAGCGGATCGCCGGTGAGGCTCGTCCAGTACGTCGCGGCGAAGTCGCGGAGGAACCCGACGGGGTCCTTCACCACGCCGAGCAGGGTGTCCTTCATGACCATGAGGCCCTGGATCTGGCTGGTCCCCTCGTAGATGGGGAACACCATCGCGTCGCGGAGGAGCCGCTCCACGCCGGTCTCCACGATGTAGCCGCTGCCGCCGTGCACCTGGATGGACTGCCGCGCGATGGCGACGCACCGCTCCGACGCGAGCCACTTCAGCAGCGGCGTGAGCGCGCGCGACTGCTTCCGCGACGTGCGTTGTTGGGCCTCGAGCGCCGCCTTCCGCGCCGGGGCGAGCGGCAGGAAGCGGCTCACGAGCTCGACCTTCTGCGCGACCTCCTCGTGCCAGCACGCGCTCACGCCGAGCGCGCGGATGCCCTGGATGTCGGTCTGCATGTCCTCGAGGATCTCGGCGATCATCTCATGGCGGTCGATGGTCTTGCCCATGCTCGGCCGCGCCGCCGCGTAGGCCTTCGCCGCGCGCCACGCCGCCTCGGCCACGCCGAGGCACTCGAACCCCACGCCGATGCGCGCGTTGTTCATGAGCACGACCATCTGCTGGAACCCGCGCCCGCGCTCGCCCACGAGCATCGCCGGGCTGCGATCGAAGCTGATCGAGACCGTCGCGCTCGCGGTGTGCCCAAGCTTCTCCTCGACGCCGTCGAAGGTGGCGCGCCACACCTTCTCGCCCGCCGCGGCGCCGCCTGGGCCCCAGTCCCACGCGGGCACGAGGAACAGCGAGAGCCCCCTCAACCCCGCGTAGGCGTCGTCCGCGTCGGTGTCCTCCGTGCGGGCGATCACGAAGTGCCAGCGCCCGTGCCCCGAGGTGATGAAGATCTTCTGCCCGGTGACCACCCACGTGCCGTCGGGGAGCTGCTCCCCGCGCGTGCGGAGCGCGGCCATGTCGCTCCCCGCGCCCGGCTCGGTGATGTCCATGCTGCCCCACGCGCGCCCGGCCACGATCTCCTCGATGAGCTCGCGGAACCGCGTGTCGACGATGCGCGGCGGGTCGGACGAGAACGTCGTGCTGCCCTCCAGCACGCTGTAGAGCAGCGCCGCCATCGCGATGCCACCGTGGAAACCAACGTGTGCACACACGCTCGTGTCGGCGCGGGCGATCAGCTCCTGGGTGAGTTGGAACAGGAGCAGCGGCGTGTTCATGCCGCCGAGCTCGCGGGGCACGGTGAGCCCGAAGAGCCCGAGCTGACCGAGCTGCTCGACCACCTCGCGCACGACCGGGGCCTCGACCACCTCGCCGTTCTCCATGCGCGGGTGGGCGTGGAGGAGCTCCTTCCAGCGGGGCGCCACCTCGTCGCCCACGAACCCGCCCACGAGGCCGAGGATGTCGCGGTAGGTGCCGACGGCCTCCTCCACGCTCGCGGGCGCGTCGGGCGCGCCCATCTCGTACTCGGTGAGCCGAACGAGCGGATCCCAGTCCACGCCGCGCTCGACGTACCAGCGGAGGTCCTCGTTGTCGTCATAGAAATTCTGCGGCATCTCAGCCCTCCTTGGGTGCGAGCAGCGCGGTGCGGGCGATGCGCACGAGCTCGGCGGCCTGCGCGTCGACGCTCGGCTCGGGGGTGATCAGCGCGCCGGCGTGGTCCCCGATGGCCACCACCCCGATCGCCGCGGAGATGACGAGCACCACGAACGCCTCGGGGTTCGCCTCCGCGCGCAGGAGCCCGCCGCCCTGCCCGAGCCGCACGGCCTCGGCGAGCAGCGCCGTCCACGGCTGGAGCTGGCGGCGGAGGCGCGCGCCCATGTCGTCGGGGCGGTCGAGCATCTCGCGGAGCACGAGCCGCGCAAGGGCGGGCTCGGCGCGGAAGAAGGCGAACAGCGCGTCGAGGAGCGCGTCGATGCGCGGGCCCCTCTTCGATGCGGGCGTGGCCGCCGCCGCCAGGAGCCGCGGCAGCTCGGCCTGCCAGTGGTCGAGCACGCCGGTGAGCACGGCGTCGCGCAGGCCCTCCTTGCTGCCGAAGTGGTAGACGAGCGTGGGCTTGCTCACCCCCGCCGCGCCCGCGACCGCCTGGATCGGCGTGGCCGCGTAGCCCTGCGCCGCGAACATGCGCGTGGCCTCGCGGAGGATGCGGCCGCGGACGGGGTCGACCTGCTGGTCCATGTCTCTCTACCGGATGGTAGACAAGCGGCTAACGCGCGGTCGGGGGAGGGCAAGGGGGCTCCTCGGTGTCGGCGTCGGCGGGGTGCCGTTGGGTCAGCGGCTCGGTGCAGGCGACCCATCCCACACCATGTCCATCCCAACGCCGCACTTGCCGCGCCATGTGGGGTTGAACGCCGCAGTCGGGGCTCAACGAGCCCCTCCGGAGCCTCCGCCCGGGAAGATAGGGGCGCTTTTCGGGCGCTCGCCGCCTCGCGTGCGGCGTTCGACCGGGCTCTGCGTCGGCAGCACGGCGTTCGACCTGGCTCTACGTCGACGGCGCCCTGGGATCCCCACTTTGCCCGTGGGCGCGCCCTCGGGGCGCCCCCTTCGGCGCCCCCTCGGCGCCAACTCCCCGTCGGACCCCCGTCACCCCCCGACGGACGTCCGCCACCCCCGCCACCCATCGGCCCGTAGAACGCCGCTTCTCCCGCCGGCCCGCACCTTGCATCCGGTCGCGCCCATGTACCACCACGTGTTCCGCGCCTCTGGCAAGACCCTCCTGTTCCACACCCACGCCGAGGCCGCCGAGCTCTGGCGCATGCTCGTCGTGGCGTTCCCCGAGCTGGTGGCGCTCTGCCTGATGCCCAACCACGGGCACCTTCAGCTCCCACACGCCGATCCGGGCGGGAGGTTGGGCCCCGTCCTCGCCGGCTACGCGCGCCTGCGCAACGCGCGCCGTGGCGTCCGCGGGCCGGTGTTCGAGCGGACGCCGTGCGCGGATCCGATCGGCGACCGGCAGAAGGCGGCCACCGTGCAGCGCTACATCGAGCTCAACCCGTGCCGCGCGCGGCTCGCCGACGATCCGCTGGCCTGGCCCTGGTCGACCGCCCGCGACGTCGTGGGGCTCGCGGGCATCCCCGCGCGTACACGAGTGGAGCACGCCACCCGCCACTTCGCCTGGCTGGCCGCCGACCCCACGGTCCACTCCTCGGCGGAGCTCCCGCGGGTCCGCTTCGCCGACTTCGGCATGGACGACGTCCTCGACGGCGTCTGCGGCTTGTACCGGGTGCCCCGCGCGGCGGCGTTCGTCCGAGGCCTCCCCCGCACCTACTCCATCCGCACCGCGACGGCGCACGGTATCGACGGCGCGGTCATCGCCACCGCGCTGGGCATCGACCGGGGGACCGCCACCCGCGCCGCCGCCGGCACGCCCTCCCGGGCCCGAAGCATCGCCGATCCGGTGCTCGCCGCCTGCGTCCGCGTCGTCGGGGACCGGCGCTTCTGCGCGCTCCCCGAGGGCGACCTCCGCGTAGGCCCCGGCATCCCGCGCCTCCGGCCGCTCCCGCGCTGGTCCGAGCTGGCCGGGTTGGCACCCGTCGAGTGACCGCCCTTCTCCGGGGCGCGTCCCGGCGCGGACGCCGGGCCGCCGTCCTCCCGGCTCGGCCTTCGGCCTCGGCTGGGTCCGGCCCGCCCGCCTCCCGGCGGTCGGGTCGGCCCCGAGCCGCGGCGCCCAGGGCGGCGCCGCGCCGTCCGGCCGGCTCGCGCGGGGGTGCCATGTGACAGGCGGATCCCTCGCGCAACCCCGTCGCCCCCCGACAACCTCGACCCCAGGCCCATCCCAGCCCCCTCCGCGTGGCGTCTTGCCCGTCGACACTCGGCCGCCCCTCGGGCTATGCGTGGGCCGTGCAGCGAACCATGTTCCACGCGAAGATCCACCGCGCGACGGTGACCCAGGCGGACCTCGACTACGTCGGCAGCGTCACCGTCGACGAGGATCTGCTCGATGCGTCCGGCATCCTGCCCTACGAGCAGGTCGACGTCCTGGACATCACCAACGGGGCGCGTCTCACGACCTATGCGATCGTGGGCCCCCGCGGCAGCGGCGTCATCCAGATCAACGGCGCGGCCGCGCACCTCGTCCGCCCCGGTGACCTCGTGATCATCCTCGCCTACGGGCTCTGCTCGGAGGCGGAGGCCCGCGCGATGAAGCCCACGGTGGTGCTCGTCGACGGGAACAACCGGATCTCGGAGATCCGGAGAGGGTAGGCCCGACGGGGGCACGGCCTCCCGACGCAGGGGGTTTTCGAACCGAAGATCCGACCTTTGACCGATAGCCATCGACGAGCCCGCCCCTAGATTGCGGCCTCGATGGCTACCGCGAACCCCGCCCCCGCGCCGCGCGACCCGAGGCTCGATCCCACCGCGATCGCCGCCATCGCCAGCGCGGTGGTCGCGTTCGTGGTGCGCGCCGCCTGGCTCGTGCGCGTCCAGCGGCCGGCCGACACCGTGTACTCGGACATGCTCGGCTACATGCTCCGGGCGCGCGCGATGCTCGACGGGAGCGACGCCGAGGTGTGCTTCGCGCCCGGCACCCACTGGCTCTACGCCGCCGAGCTGGCCGTGTTCGGGCGTGACGGGCTGGCCGCGATGGGGTGGGTGCAGGTGGGGCTCGGCACGCTCGTCGCGCCGGTGATGGTGCTGCTCGCCCGGCGATGCCTCGGGAGCGTCGTGGCCGCCGCGATCGTGGGCCTCGCCGTGGCGCTCTGGTACCCGCTCGTCACGTACGGCGGCTACTTCTCCTCGGAGGTGCCGTACACGCTCGCGCTGGTGACGAGCGCCTGGGCGTGGGTGCGCTACCTCCAGACGGGGCGCGGCGCCGCGCTCGCCGGGGGTGTGACCGGCCTCGCCTACCTCGTCCGCCCCCCGATCCTGCTCGCCGTCCCCCTCCTCGTGGCGTGGGCGGTGTGGCGCCGTGCGGGAACCTGGCGCGGGCACTTCGCCTTCCTCGTGCCCGTCGTGTGCGCAGTGGCGCTGGGAGCCGCGCGGTACCACGATCGCACCGGCCGACCGGGCCTCATCGCCGACAACGGCGCGGTGATGAGCCTGTTCGCGTTCACCGACTATGCGGGGCTGGAGGCGACCTTCCCTCCCGGCACGACGAAGGGGTTCCACCCGCCCGCGCGCGGCGGCCCGTACGTGCGCTTCGAGCCCGACTTCCGCTTCGAGGGCCTCAAGTGCGACCCGGTGCCGCTCACCAAGGAGCGGAACCGGGTGATCGCGGCCTCGTCGTGGCCGCAGCTCGCGGTCCGGCTCGAACGGAACGTGCGCTTCCTCTACGCCGACAACACCATGTGGCCCGAGCGGCGGGAGGCCAAGGAGGGGCTCCGGAAGCGGCTCCTCGACGCGTGGCCGTCGCTGGTGACGGGGCTGCTCCTCCCGTTCGCGGCGCTGGGGCTGGTGGGTACGCTCCTCCCGCTGTGGCGGCCCTCGAGGGGGACGAAGGGGGGCGGCGGCGAGGCGGACGCCCGCATGGTGGTCGTCCTCCACCTCGTCGTGATGGCGCTCACCGCGCTCGCCTACACGGGCGAGATCCGCTACCGCGTGCCCTACGATCCGCTCCTGATCACGCTCGCCGCGGTGGGACCGGTGTGGGTGGCGCGATGGCTCCGGGAGCGGGTGGGCGCGCGGTGACCCGGCACCCCCGTGGTTGGGCGCGCGGTGGGTCGCGCCCCCACGATACGTTGGCGGCGTGCTGATCCTCCTCCTTGCGTGCGCCCCCACGCCCGCGCCCGTCGACGAACCAGACCCCGACACGAGCGCGGACACCCCCGCCGACACCGGCCCCACGCCGGAGGGCCAGCCCTGCGCCACCTACGGCACCGCCGTCGCGATGGGCACCGTCCAGGATCCCGCGTTGGACGAGCTCTCCGGGCTGGCCGTGAGCCGCCTCAACCCGGGTGTGCTCTGGACCCACGAGGACTCCGGCGGCGCCGCCGCGCTCTACGCGCTCGACGCGAGTGGGGAGACGGTCGCGACGATCCACGTCGAGGGGGTCGAGAACGACGACTGGGAGGACCTCGCGATCGGGCCCTGTGACGCCGGCTGGTGCATCGTCGTCGGGGACATCGGCACGAGGGGCACGAGCCGCTCCGAATTCGCCGTGCTCGTCGTCGAGGAGCCGCTCCTGGACGGCACCCTCACGCTCACCGCCGTGCCGGAGGTCCGGCCGTTCACCTACCCGGCCGGCGCCGAGGACGCCGAGGCGCTCGCGCTCGCCCCGGACGGGACGCCCATCGTCGTCTCCAAGCGGACGGACGCCACCGGCGGGGTCTACCAGCTCCCCGCGGGCGCGGACGTGCTGGAGTGGCTCGGGGACATCGCCACCGGCGCCCCCGGGGAGGATCTCACCGCCCGCGCGACCGCGGCGGACCTCTGGCCCGACCAGAGCCGCCTCCTCGTCCGCACCTACCTGCACCTTTACGAGCTCGACAGCGCCGACCTCCGCGCGTTGTCGGCGCCGCGCCCGGTCGAGTTCGCGCTGGAGGTCCAGGGGGAGGCCGTCGCGTACGACCCGATCCAGGGCGGGTTCTGGCAGGTCTCCGAGGGGGTCGGGCCGACGCTGTACCACACGCCGTGTGGGCCGTAGGCCCAGCCCGACCGGAGCCGCCATGCCGCATCCCCCCGATTCGACCCCCCCGAACCGCGCCGTGCGCGTCGTCCGCGCGGCCGACCGCGTGACCATGCCGTGGAAGAACGGCGGCGGGGTCACGCACGAGCTCGTCCGCGAGGGGGAGGGGGCCGCGGGCTTCGGCGTGCGCCTCTCGATCGCGGAGGTCGCGGCGGACGGGCCGTTCTCGCGGTTCCCGGGGGTGGACCGGGTGATCCTGCTCCTCCGCGGGGCGGGCTTCCAGCTCCGTCGGGCCGACGGCCTCGTCGTGACCGTGGACCGCCCGGCGATCCCCTTCGCCTTCGCGGGCGAGGACGCGTGGGACTGCACGCTCCCCGGCGGGCCGGTGGTCGACTTCAACGTGATGACGGACCGCGCCACGCGCCGCGCCACCGTGGACGTTCGCGAGCCCGGCCGCGTGGACGGGCGGTGGCTCCTCGCGCTCGCCGACGGGGCGATCGCCGACGTGGCGGTGGCGGCGTGGGACCTCGTCGAGGTGGCCGGAGCGGTGACCACGACGGTGCGGTGCGTGGCGATCACGACGACAGGCTCCTGAAAGCGGCGCCGGGGCCCGTCCGCACGGCTCCCGGGCGCGCGCCCGCCTTCCCGATCCCGACCGCTCCAAAACGGCGGACGGCGCCCCCGAGGAGGCGCCGCCCGAAGGATCGAGGGGAACCGCTACTCGCGGGTCTCCTCGGCCTCCATCCGGTTGTTGTCGGACTTCTTGAGCTTCTTCTTCTTGCCCTTGGCCTCCTCGGCCGGGGGGGCCTCGGCGGCAGCGGGGGCCGCGGCGGCTTCGGCGGCCGGAGCGGCCGGCTCAGCGGGGGCCGCAGGTGCTACGCCGGGATCGGCG
>JAKFCH010000198.1:0-2286 GCA_036676765.1 Deltaproteobacteria bacterium | reverse complement strand
TCCCGGGTGCTCCCATGACGGCCCGCACGTTGCGCGCCTACGCGCTCCTCGGCCACGGCTCCCGCCGGGGCGCCGGCAACACCGAGGTGTTCGCGCTCGCGACGCGGCTCGAGGCCCACACCGGCTGCCCCGTCACCGTCGGGTTCATCGAGCTCGCCACGCCAACCGCCGCCGAGGCCCTCGACGCGGCCGCGGCCCTCGCCGACGAGGTCGTGGCCGTGCCCGCCGTACTCCTCGCCGCCGCGCACGCCAAGAACGACGTGCCGCTCGCGGTCGTGCAGGCGCGCCTCCGCCACCCGGACACGCGCGTCGTCGCGAGCCGGCCGCTCGGCGTGCACCCCGCGCTGATCGCCGCGCTCGGTGACCGGTTCGCCGCCGCCGCCCTGGAGAGGGGGGCCCCTCCCGAGGAGACGGCCCGCACCGCCGTGCTCCTCGTCGGACGCGGCTCATCGGACCCCGACGCGAACGCCGAGATGCACCGCATCGGGCGCCTGTTCGCCGAGCGCCGCGGGCTCCTCGACGTGGGCGTCGGCTACCTCGGCGTCACGACGCCGACGCCCGAGGTGGCGTTCCAGGCGCTGCTCCTGCGGCGGCCGAAGGCGATCGTGGTGTTGCCCTACCTCCTCTACCCGGGCGTGCTGGTCGAGCGGCTCCGGGCGCAGTTCGCCGAGCTCGGCGCGCTCCACCCGCGCGTGTCGGTCGCGGTCGCGGAGCCGCTCGGCACGCACCCGGCGGTCGAGGAGACGATCCTCGACCGCGCCGAGGAGGCCCTCCGCGGCGAGGGCGGTCCGGCGTGCGACGCGTGCAAGTACCGCGCGCCGCTCCCGGGCTTCGTGGCCGACGTGGGGGGCGTCCAGGCGCTCCGGAAGGCCCGGGCGCACCTCGCCATCCCCGCCACGCCCGACGCCCCGGCGCACGCGCACACGCCCCCGACCCGACATGTGTTGGTGTGTGTCAACCGGGACTGCGCCGACCGCGGCGCGGTCCAGGTGCTCAACGGCATCCGCCGCGAGCTCCGCGCGGCCGGTGCCGAACGCACAGTCGTCACGACGCGCGTGATGTGCCTCGGGCGCTGCGGCGAGGGCCCTGCCGTCGTCGTCTACCCGGACGGCGTCTGGTACCGCCGCGTCGCGGAGGCCGACGCCCCCGCCCTCGTCTCCGAACACCTCCTCGGCGGCTCCCCCGTGGGCCGCCTCATCGACCAGCTCCTCGGGTGAACCACATGGCCTGTCACGAGATCGCCGCCCTCCGCCTCTGCCTCCACCACCTCCTCGGCACCCGCGCCGCGCACGAGCGTGACCACGAGGTCGCCGAGCTCGGCGCCGTGCTCGACGGTGGCCCGCTCGCCGCGCTGGCGAACGCCACCGACTTCGCGACGGCACGCCGCGCGCTCGAGGCCGCCGCTGGCGAGCTCGACGCGAAGGTGTCGGCCATGTCCGGGACCGATCCGCAGCTCGGCTACTACCGCTCCCTCGTCGTGACCGTGCGGGCCACGCAGCGCTCGCTCGACCGCATCGTGGCGCAGACCGAGCGCTTCTACCTCGACATCGAGGACACCCACGACCTGCTCCACGAGGTGTTCCCGGGCAGCGCCGCCGAGGCCGACGACCACGGTCACGAGCACGACCACGACCACGACCACGACCACACCGAGGACGGGGCCCGTGGCTGAGGTCAAGCACGCGCGGGTGCTCGCGTCCGAGCCGGTCGCGGGGGGGCTCCACCACCTCGTGTGCGCGGCGGAGGCGCCGCTCGGCGCGCGCGCCGGGCAGTGGCTCGCCGTCGCCACGGACGTGCCGCACCCGGACAAGCCGGGGGAAGTCCTCCGGCGTGCGTGGTCCCTCGCCGCCATCGACGGCGACCGCTTCGAGCTCCTCATCGCGGTCGTGGGCGCGTGCACCGAGTGGCTCGCGGCGCGCCGGCCGGACGACCGCATCCGGTTCACCGGGCCGTGGGGCACGAAGTTCCAGCTCGACGCGGGCACGCATCCGATCGGCCTCGTCGCGACGGGGAGCGGCATCTCGCCGATCGGATCGCTCGCGGACGCGGCGATTGCGGCGGGCCGCCCGGTCGCGCTCTGGTGGGACACGGGGGCGGTCCCGGGCGGGCTCGCGCGGCGGATCGACGGGTGGCGCGCCGCCGGGGCCTGCGTGGCGATAGGCGCGGGCGCGTGTCCCGACGGTGCCACCCCCGCGGGGGCGATCCCCGACGGCGCCGGGTGGTGGCTGGCGGGCGACGCCGCGCGGCTGGAGCCAGTGGCCGCCGCCCTGGCGCCCCGTGCGTTCG
>JAKFCH010000197.1:0-13798 GCA_036676765.1 Deltaproteobacteria bacterium | reverse complement strand
CCGTCGCTCGCCGCGTCGAGGTAGGCGCGCCGGTGCTGCATGGTGCGGTGCGTGTTGTTGTTTGCGATGAAGCGGCTCTCGCCCCAGGTCCACGGCATGACGTAGGCGCCCGCCCGCGCGTCGACGCCGCGGAAGTAGCCGCGCGCGTCCTCGGCGCTGTAGGCGCGCCGCACGGTGCGGACGATCAGGCCCTGGAGCGTGTCCCACTCGTCGCGGGTGAGGGCCTCGCCCGCGTCGACGCGCGCCCGCCACACGTCGAGGTCCTCCTTGGTGAGCAGCGCCGCGGGCAGCTCGTGGAGCATCGCCACCACGGTCTCCGGGAAGGGCGCCACCGCCGTCGCGATGTGCCGCTCGACGAGCTGGTGGGGAAACCGGATCTCCACGACCCGGGGCTTGGTCGGGCCCGAGCAGCCGTCGTGGTGGTAGTACTCGCCCTGGCTCAGCCGCCCGCGGCTGGAGCGGCCGCGCACGAACCGGTAGGTCGGGTGCGCGCACGGCACGCCCTTGCACACGACGAGGCCCTCCTCGTCGACGAGATCGAAGAACGCGGCGCGGTGCTCCTCACCCAGGAGGATCGCGTGCAGGTAGTCCGAGGGCGCGCCGTCGGGGGGCGCGTACAAGCCCTCGATGACGAGGCCGAGCCCCGCGCCGGGCCGCGAGGTCACGAACTCCCAGGCGCCGAAGCGGAGCGGGGCATCGAAACGGAGGAGGGCGTGCGTCATCGGAGGCGCGCGTAGCCTTCCCGCCCGGGGGGCGCAAAGTCGGGCGCGGTCGCGACGCGCAGGGCTCGAGCTACAACGCCGCGAGTTTGCGCGATGGGCCTGGGGCGCGCTGCGCTCGGACCGTCAGCCGGCGCGCGCCCGGGCTCACCACACCCACACCCCGCCCGAGAACCCGCCGCCGACATCGCTGGTGGGGGCGCCCATCACGCGGTCGGGGAGGCCGTCGCCGTCGAGATCTCCGAGGTCGACGGCGGTGCCGAGGCTGTCGCCGTCGGCGGCGCCGTGGTGCACGTCCGTGTCGTCGGTGACGGTGTGGACGCCGGGGACGAGCAGGCCGAAGAGGAGCCAGGCCGCGCCGGTCTCCCGGTCGTTCGTGCCGCCGCCGGGGGCGCCCACGAGGAGGTCGGGGAGCCCGTCGTCGTCGAGGTCGGCGAGGCGGCTCTTGGCGGCGCCGAACAGATCGCCGGGGTCGCGGCCCTCGATCCGGATGGGGGCGTCGGCCAGGGCGAAGGTGCCGGGCGACTGGGGCGAGACGACCCACACGACGCCGGCGCCGAGGCCGTCACCGGAGACGAGGAGCTCGGCGCGGCCGTCGCCGTCGAGGTCGGGGAGGGCGGCGAGGGGGCTGCCGGCGAACGCGTTCGCGGCCGGACCGGTCAGGTGCACGTCGGCGTCGAGGACCGAGCCGGCGCCCTCCACGATCGGGCCGAACCAGACGAGCGCCTTGCCGGTGCTCGGGCCGAGGGTGGCATCCCCGCTCGCGCCGAGGGCGAGGTCCGCGAGGCCGTCGCCGTCGTAGTCGGCGGGGCCGGCGAGGGCATCGCCGAGGAAGTCGCCGACGCCGAAGGCGCCGTGGGGAGGCGGCGCGTCGGAAGGCGGCGCCGCCGCTTCGGTGGCCGCGCCCAGGCCGGTGATCGACGCCCACGCATCCCCGAGGGAGCCGGCCCCGGGCGAGAACGGCCCCGCCACGATGTAGGCGCGCCCGCCGCCCGCGCCGCCGCCGTCCGCGCCGCCGTCGTAGCCCGAGGCGCCGACGACGAGGTCGGGCAGCCCGTCACCGGTGAGATCCCCGCCGGGCGCGACGGCGAGGCCCGCGTAGTCGCCCGCGGCCTCGCCGGTGAAGGTGGCGGTGGCGACCTCCGCGAGCGTGCCCGCCCCCCACGTTCCCGGGAGCACGTACACCTTTCCGGCGTTCACGCCGGCCTCGCCGTTTCCGATCGAGCCCACGGCCACGTCGGTAGCGCCGTCGCCGTCGAGATCCCCCACGGCCTCCATCCCGTACCCGGCGTAGTCGGTGTCGACCTCGCCGGTGAGGCAGCCGGCGACGGAGTCGATGGGGTGGCGCCCCGCCGCGAGCGGGCCGCGAACGAGGCACACCCGGTTGCCGAGGTAGGCCGCCACGAGGAGATCGGGGCGCGTGTCGCCGTCGATGTCCTCGGCCACCAGCGCGTTGCCGAGGCCGTCGACGGGGGCGCCCTCGAGCAGGGCCCAGGCGCCGTCGCTGTCCCAGGCGGCGGTGTCGTCGGGGGGCGCGGTGTCCGCCGTGTCGGGAGCCGCCGTGTCCTCCGCGCCGCCGCCCGCGCAGGCCGCGAGCAGCGCGAGGATCACGGGTCGATCCGGTACACGCCCGTGAGGTTGTCGATCACGTAGAGGTGGCCGTCGGGGCCGACCTCGATGCCGTACAGCGCCTCGGGGCCGAAGCCGGTGTCGAGCGTGCGGAGGACGGTGCCGTCGAGGTCGAGCTCGGTGATCTCGCCCGTGCCCCAGTCACCGACGTATAGGTGGCCGCCGTGCAGCGCGAGGCCGCCGGGGGCGTCGAAGCCGGTCGCGACCTCGCCCCAGCTCACGCCCTCCCACTTGAGCTCGGTGGCGCCGTTGTCGCCCTGGCTGATGGGCAGCTCCCGCGTCTCCTCGCCGCTCCCCATGTCGACCCAGACGACGCGCCCGTTGCCGGTGTCGGCGGCGTAGAGGCGGTTGGCGGCGTGGTCGATCACGAGGTGGCCTGGGGCCTCCTCGACGCGGAGCACCTCGGGCTCGGTGAAGCGGTGGAGGACGTGGTCGTTGTGGGTGTCCATGCCGATGCCGTGGTCGCGCGCGAAGTCGTTGCGCACGAGCGTGCCGTCGTCCCCGTCGAACACCCAGTAGACGTTGTCGGACTCCCACGCGATGCCGACGCAGAGGGGGGTCTCGTGGGTCATGTCGAGGTGGGAGCCGAGGCCGAGGGGGTCCTCCTCGCCGAACACGCCGAGGTCGGTCGTCCAGAGGACCGGGCCCATGTAGTTGTTGGGCGGGGCGGCGTCGTTGTAGGTGTTGGTCGACTCGCCGCAGCTCCCGAACTGGGTGCCGGTGTCGAAGGCGAGCGCCGCCGTCTCCTCCATGAAGTGTTCGGCGTAGCCGTCCTTCCGCCGCTCGTGGTCCTGGTTGCCGGTGCCGGGCTCGTACACGAGGAACGTGCGATC
Organism: Deltaproteobacteria bacterium; assembly: GCA_036676765.1. Classification (GTDB taxonomy): domain Bacteria; phylum Myxococcota_A; class UBA796; order UBA796; family SXON01; genus CAJBVW01. The sequence continues at coordinate 10,617 of JAKFCH010000197.1, read as the reverse complement.
GTCCGACCGGTTGGCGATCCACAGGTTGCCCGAGGCGTCGAAGCCGAGGTCGCGCGGATCGCCCAGCTTCTCGTCGGCGCCGAGGATGTAGAGAAAGTCGACGGACTCGGGCGTGCCGTCACCGGTGCCGATGAGCGAGGCGGCGGGCTCCTCCACGGCCGGCTCGACGCACGCGATCATCAGGAGGGCGAGACAACATCGGGCCATGTGGGTTTCCTCGGGGCGGTGGGCGCCAGCCCATCTAGGCGACTTTTCGGCCGCGCGCCTGTGGGCAACCTGTAAAGACCTGTCGGGCTACACTCCAGAAGTGATGCCCGTGCCTGTCCTGCTCCTGTTGGCGGCCTGCAACGGGCCGACCACCGACCCCGACGGAACCTACGCCGAGTGTGTCGCGCCCTCCGGCGGGGGCGAGCCCGCCGCCGTGCTCACCGGGCCGCCGCCGCGGAACCTGCTGGTCCTCTCGATCGACACGCTGCGGCGCGATCGGATCGGGCGCTACGCCCGGTCGGACAGCACGCCGTTCCTCGACGCCCGCCTCGACGAGGCGCTCGTGCTCGACGATCTGCGCGGGTGCGCGAACTGGACGCTCCCCGGCGTGAGCTGCGTGCAGAGCGGGCAGTCGCCCCTGGAGCGCGGCATCGACCCGGTCTCCGCCGATCCGGACTACCCCGACCAGCACCTCCCCGAGGACACCGAGACCCTCGCCACGTGGCTCTCCGCCGCGGGCTTCGACGCCCGCCTCGCCAGCGGGAGCAAGCTGTTCAGCGACGCCTACCCGCTCGGCAACGGCTTCGGCTCGGTGGTCTACGACGACGACGCGCGCGCCGACGAGGTGTCCCGGCTCGGCCTCGAGGCGCTCGGCGCGGTCATTTCGCCCTGGTACGTCCACCTCCACTTCCGCGATCCGCACAGCCCCTACCGACCGCCGGAGCGCTACCAGGGCGCGCTCGCCGGCGTGGATCTCGGCGAGCGGGATCCGCGCACCGACGACGGTCTGCTGGCGATCGCCCGCGCGTGGCACGGCCTCGAAGACGACGAGCGCGCCGCGCTCTACGCGCAGGTCGACACGCTCTACCAGGGCGAGCTGCGCTACCTCGACGACCAGCTCGCGGAGCTGTGGGCGGAGCTCGACGCCCGCGGCGCCCTCGACGACACGCTCGTGGTGTTCTGGTCGGACCACGGCGAGCAGTTCTTCGAGCACGACTCCTTCCAGCACGGCAACAGCCTCCAGCAGGAGGAGAGCATGGCGCTGGGCGCGTTCTGGGCGCGCTCGCTCACGCCCGTCGCGTGGGAGGGGCCCACGATGCAGGTGGACCTCGCCCCCACCATCCTGTCGATCCTCGGGCAGCCCATCCCCGACTCGGTCACCGGCCTGGTCGTCGGGACCGCGCCGGACCACCGCGTGCGCATCAGCTCGTCGAAGACCAACCGGGACGTGCCGCTCCAGTCGGTCGATCAGGACGGCTGGCGGATGCTCTACAAGTGGACCGGGGAGCGGCGCCTCTACGACGTGCCGAACGACCCCGCGGAGGTCCGTGACCTCTACGGCGCGCAGCGGAGCCGGGTGAAGTGCCTGTGGGAGCTCCTCGCGCCGGCGGTCGCGGCGGTCGATCCGGAGAAGGCGGGGATGGAGGCGGTGGGGGCGGGGCCGTGAGGCCCCCGCCGCGTCGGGGCTACCGAGGCGGCTCCCAAGACGCGGCTGTCACCACTCTCCGCCGGGGAGCACCCACACGGGGGAGCCACCAAAGAGGAGGTCGTCGTAGTCGTCGCCGGTGATCTCGCCGGTGCGCATCACGTAGGGAACGCCCTCGATGGTGGCCTCGGTAGTGGTGAGCGCGCCGGACCCGATCGGGGAGGCATACCGGGAGACGAAACCCCCCGCCCCCTGCGCGAACAGTTCGTTCTGGCCGTCGCCGTCGGTGTCGGCGCCGAGGCAGCCGTTCTCCCCGCCGAAGCCGGACGCGAACGCGCCCGCGGTGGTCAGGCCGAGGGAGGGGGGGCCCTGGAACAGGTAGAAGCCGCTGGACGCCGTCACGATGCCGGCGTCGTCGTAGCCGTCCCCGTCGAGATCGCCGGGCGCGCAGGCGTAGTACAGCCACGTCTCGAGCACCCACGCGTCCGACGCGATGTCGATCGCGCCACCGACGGGGCTCTCGTCGCCGAGGATCGCCACCATCGCGTTGCCCGAGGGGACACCGGCGATCTCGATGAGGAGGTCGTCGAGGCCGTCCCCGTCGAAGTCCGAGGGGCGGGAGGGGGCGTTCCGGCCGAGCTCACCCTCGACGTGGGTCCAGGTCGTGCTCGTGTCGTGCCGCCACACCGTCAAGGCGTCGGGCGTCGAGGTGACGTTGATCGAGGACGTGTAGGCGTCGGGATAGCCGTCGCCGTCGAAGTCGCCGGCCGCGCCCGCCGAGAGGTAGCTGCTGTCCGAGGTGGTCAACATCGTGGTCAACGTGCTGCTGGCGAGCGTCGGGGATCCGTTCACGAGCCAGGCGACGTGTCGGGGCGAGCTCTCGTAGTCCTCCTGGACCACGACGAGGTCGTCGTCGCCGTCCAGGTCGCGGTCCCCGATGCCGACGAGGTAGCTGCCGAACGAGTCGACGGAGGACCAGCTGGGGGAGAAGGTGACGTCGGCCTCGGCGTCGTCGTAGCTGGTCGAGGCCGCGAGGGGACCAAAGAAGAGGTCGACCTCGTTCGCGGTGCTGTCCCGGTAGGCGAGGTCCCCGAAGCCGTCGCCGTCGAAGTCGCCGGCGTCGAGCTCGTACCCGATGTACCCAGTGGTCTCGATGGTGGTGCGCGGTCCGTCCCACCAGCGCCACTCCCCGTTGATCCCACACGGGTACGACGCGTCGTCGCAGTCGTTGTCGATGCCGTCGGCGCACACCTCCTCGGCGTCTGGGGAGATGGTGTCGTCGGTGTCGTCGCAGTCCCCCCGGGTCGTCGCGTACCCGGCCCCCGGATCACACACCTGGATGGAGGTGGCGGTCTCGTCCCCGAAGCCATCGCCGTCCCCGTCGGGCAGCAGCCCGATGGTTCCGGTCACCGTGGGATCCTCGTCGTCCACGAGCCCGTCGCAGTCCTCGTCGGCGTCGGCGGCGTCGCACACCTCGGTGCCGCCGGGCTTGATGGCGGCGCTGGTGTCGTCGCAGTCGTCGCCGTTGGTGAGCCAGCCGGCGGGGCGGGTGCACGAGGCCACGCCACCGTCGGCATCCCCGTAGGTGTCGCCGTCGAGATCGGGGTAGTACATGACGGCGACCGTGGTGCCGTGCTCCTCGAGGTCGCAGGCGGGCGCCACGTCGTCTTCGTGGCCCGTGTCGACGAGAGCGTCCTTCGGAGCGGTGCACGCGAGGAGGAGGAGGAGCATCAGCGGTTGCCTCGGGTCGAAGAGCGACGCCGGCGCAGCAGCGCCATCGAAACCAGCGCCACGAGCGAGGCGGCCCCCTCGGAGCCGGACGTCGCCGTGCAGCCGCACTCGTCGGTCCGGATGGCCTCGCAGTCGGCGAGCCCCTCGTCGACGAAGCCGTCGCAGTTGTCGTCGACCTGGTTGCACGACTCGGCGGCGCCGGGGAACGAGGAGGCCGAGGCGTCGTCGCAGTCGGCGTCGGAGGTGGACTCGCCCCCGCCGTCGCAGCGGAGGTTGGGGCTCTCCACGAGGGTGGCGGTGCCGAAGCCGTCTCCGTCCTCGTCGGCGTAGCAGAGGTCGCCGTCGTCACAGTCCTCGTCGACGCCGTTGGCGGGCAACTCGTCGGCCCCGTCGTAGCGGTCTTCGTCTTCGTCGTCGCAGTCGCCGTCCTCCTCGGCCTCGCCCTCGCCGTCGCACGACAGATCCTCGCTCACGACGGTGGCGTCGGTGCCCTGGCCGTCGCCGTCGGCGTCGACGTAGCAGATCTCGGCGCCGTCGCAGTCCTGGTCCACGCCGTCCCCGGTCACCTCGGTGCCGCCGGGGTGGGCGCTCGCCTCGGTGTCGTCGCAGTCGTCGGCGCCGGTCGCCTCGCCGGGGCCATCGCACGCGAGCGTCGTGGCGGCGATGATCGTGGCGGAGCCGTTTCCGTCGCCGTCGGCGTCGGCGTAGCAGGCATCCCCGCCGTCGCAGTCCTCGTCGACGCCGTTGGCGGTGACCTCCTCGGCGCCAGGGTGGATCGCGAGGGACGCGTCGTCACAGTCGCCGGCCACGGCGGCCTCGGCGGCGTCGGCACAGTCGAGGTCGATGCTGCCGTGGGTGGTGTCGGTGCCGAAGGTGTCGCCGTCGGCGTCCACGTAGCAGCGCTCGCCGCCGTCGCAGTCCTGGTCGACGCCGTCGGCCACGACCTCGTCGGCGCCGGTGAACACGGTGGCGTCGGCGTCGTCGCAGTCGTCGGAGACGGTGGCCTCGCCGTCGTCGGCGCAGTCGAGATCCCCGGCGGAGATGGTCGTCGCGCTGCCGTGGTCGTCGCCGTCGGCGTCCGCGAAGCAGGACTCGGCGCCGTCGCAGTCCTGGTCGGTGCCGTCCCCGATCACCTCGGTGGCGCCGGGGCTCACGGCCGCGTCGGTGTCGTCGCAGTCGGTGGTGGTGATCGCCTCGCCGGGGTCGGTGCAGTCGGCGTCGACGCTCGCGACGGTGGCGGTGGTGCCGTGGCCGTCGCGGTCGGCGTCGGCGCGGCAGGTCTCGGTGCCGTCGCAGTCCTCGTCGATGCCGCTGCCGATCACCTCGGCGCCTCCGGGGCGCGCGAGCGCGCTCGTGTCGTCGCAGTCCAGGCCGTTGGTGACGTACCCGGTGGGCAGCTCGCACGCGGCGAGCGTGACGGTGGCGCTCCCGTAGCCGTCGCCGTCGACGTCGGCGTAGTACGTCGTGGCCGCGCCGTCGTCGATCGTGCCGTCGCAGTCCTGGTCGACGCCGTCGCAGTCCTCGGTGACGCCCGGGTGGATCGCCGGATCGGCGTCGTCGCAGTCGGACAGGCCGCCGCTGGTGTAGTAGCCGTCGCCGTCCGCGTCGATGCTGCCGTCGGTGCCGAGGTACACGTAGGCGGCGCCGGCGCGCGAGGACCGCTCGGGGTGGCCGACGCCCACGTCGGCGAGGCCGTCGCCGTTGATGTCGCCGAGGCCGGCGACCTCCCACCCGTAGAGCTCGTAGGGGGTGGTGCCGCTGTAGACCTTGTCCGCGTCGCCGGAGACGAGGCCGGCCGCCGACCCGGGGATGACGTAGGCGGCGCCGTTGGCGTAGGAGGCCCCGGTCGCGTAGGGGGCGCCGACGATGACGTCGTCGAAGCCGTCGCCGTCGGTGTCGCCGGCGGCGGCGATGGCCCACCCGAACTGGTCGCTGTAGCCGGTGCCGTACAGGGTCGCGTCGGGGCGCGTGCTGACGCCCGCGGCCGCGCCGTAGTAGACGTACATCGCGCCCGAGCCGTCGTGGGGGATGTCGCCTCCCGGCGCCCCGACGCCGACGTCGTCGTAGCCGTCGCCGTTCACGTCCCCGAGGCCGCTCGTCATGCGGCCGAAGTACTCGTCGTAGACCGGCCCGGTGATCGTCGTGAGCCGGGTCTGGGCGAGGCCGGTGCTCGCCCCCCGGAACACGTAGGCCCGGCCGAAGTAGCTCCCGGCCTCGTAGTGACCGGTGACGAAGTCGTCGTAGCCGTCGCCGTCGACATCCCCGACCGAGTCGGCGGTGAAGCCGATCTTCTGGAACTCGCCGCCGGTGAGCGACACGGTGATGGTGGTCGAGATCCCCGACGATCCGCCGTAGTGGACGTCCGCCGTGCCGAAGCGGTCCCGGTAGGGGTTGGTGGCGACGAGATCGTCGTAGCCGTCGCCGTTCCAGTCACCGGCGGCGAGCCCGAGGCCCGTCTGCTCGCCCGTGGTCGTGCCCGCGAACACGGCGTAGGCGGTGGTGCGCACGCCCGACGCGGTGCCCGCGTACACGTAGACGCTGCCGTTGTTGTAGCCGGGCTCGGACACGGCCACGTCGGCGTAGCCGTCGGCGTCGAAGTCGCCGGTCACGATCTGCCAGCCGAAGTAGGTCGCCGAGCTCGAGGTCGCCGGGTACAACGTCGCGTCCGGCGTGGCGCCGAAGCCCGCGGCCGAGCCGTGGTAGACCCACACGATGCCGGAGTACGAGGCGCGGTAGGCGCTGACGACGAGGTCGTCGAAGCCGTCGCCGTTCACGTCTCCGCCGGCCAGCGCCTGGCCCATCCAGGAGTCTGCCGTCGGGCCGTTGAACGTCGACGCCGCGGTGGTCACGATGGGGTCCACCGTGACCGGCCACCGCGCGCCCACGTCGTCCACGAGCAGGCGGAGCGTGTCCGCCTCGCCCTCGATCCACGCGGCGAGAGGCGCCCCGTCGGCGTCCCAGGCGCGGATGCCCGCGTAGCGCCACACGCTGCCGTCGTCGCGGGTGAGGTCCGCGCCGTCGCCCGAGGCCCAGGCGCTCACCGTCGCGCCCTCGACGTGCAGGTCGAGCACCACGGGTCCCTGGCCCTCCGGCGCGGCGGCCAACGTGAACCCCTGCGCGAACCCCGCGTCCAGCGTGCGCCACCACTCGTTCGCGCCCACGCCGGTGAAGGAGAGGCGCTCGAGGTCGGAGCCCGCGTCGGTGACCGCGGCCGCGAGGGCGCCGGGCCCGGCGATCGGCGTCAGCGCGCCCGCGCGGCCCCACCCGACGGTGCGGAGCGACAACGTTCCGCCCTGCTCGTCGGCGAACCGGGCGCCGTCGGCGTCGAAGCGGCCCTCGACGCGGAGCGCCGGGACGCTCGCCGACCAGCCGTCGGGGTCGGCGCGGAAGCGGCTGGATCGGGCGGTCGCGTCGGGCGGCGCGGGCGCGTCGGGCGCGGCGTCGGGCGCGGCGTCGGAGGAGAGGCCGGCGGGGGCGACGCAGCCGGCGACGGCGGCGAGGGCGAGGAGGGAGGGGCGCATGGCGCGGAGTATGCCCCCGAACCCCGCGTTTCGCAGCGGGGGCGCGAGGTGACCGGAGGGCGGCCGGCTCGGCCGGCCGGTCCCGACGCCGCGCTCGGGCGGCGGCGGACCGAGGCGCTTCGCGCCGAGCCCGTAGGGGACCGACCCCGGGCGTCCTCGACCGGGGGCGCGCCCGGATGGGGCTCTGGCCGAGGCCGGAGCGGAGGGCTACTCGGCGGCTTCGAGTCCGACGGTGGCTTCGGGGGCGGCTTCGTCGGCTGCGTCTGCTTGGGTGGCGGCGGCGTCCCACGTCGGGATGCGGCCGTGCACGATGGCGCGGAGGTCGGGCGGCAAGGGGGCGCGCACGCGCACGATCTGGCCGGTCTTCGGGTGGGGGAACGCGATCGAGCGCGCGTGGAGCGCGTGGCGGGGGAAGCCGATGAGGCCGCGCACCCGGTCGGTCGGGCCCTTGTCGAGGAGCTCGAGGAACACGTCGTCCCGCTGGCCGTAGAGCTTGTCGCCGAGGATGGGGAAGCCGACGTGCTCGAGGTGCGCGCGGATCTGGTGGGTGCGCCCGGTGACCGGCTTGCACGCCACGAGCGAGAAGGCGCCGCCCGGGATGCGGTGGACGACCTTGAAGCGGGTGCGCGCGACCGCGCCGTCGACGTGGGCGCCCTGGCGCAGGATGATCTCGCTGCCGTCGGCGTGGCCGAGCGGCGCGTCGCAGGTGTGCTCGTCCCACGTGGGGGCGCCGCGGACCAGGGCCCAGTAGACCTTCCCGACCTTGCGGTCGGAGAACATCTTCTTGAGGTGACGGTTCGCGTCGGCGTGCTTGGTCACGAGGACGACGCCGGAGGTCTCGCGGTCGAGGCGGTGCGCGAGGTCGATGTCGGCGCCGGGGCGCGCGCGGCGGACCACGCCGACGAGGCCCCACGACCACTTCTGGCCGACCGGGTGCATGAGCAGCCCCGACGGCTTGTCGACCGCGAGGAGCCAGTCGTCCTCCCAGAGCACGGGCGGCATCGGCGGCGCCTCGTCGAACGGGGCGATGCCGGGGATGTAGATGCGGAGCACCTCGCCCTGCTTCAGCGTGGACGAGGGCTTGAGCGAGCGCGAGTCGGACACGACGTGGCCCGAGCGGATGAACCCCGCGAGCGCGGTCCGCGACCAGTCGTTGAACCGGAGCGACAGGAACACGTCGGCGCGCCGGCCCGCCGCGCGATCGGTGATCGGCAGGATGCGATGCGGGGCGTCGGCGGTAGGGCGGTCCACTGCGGAGGGCCTATCCCGTCCGTCGGTCGCGATGGATCAGGGGGCGGTGGGGGGCTCGGCGAGCGGGTCGGTGGGCGGCTCGGCGAGGGGGAGCGGCGCGACGTGTCGGGCGCTGGCGGCGATCTCGGCCGCGAAGTGCCGCTTGACGGGGAGCGGGCCGAAGCGGGCCCAGTCGACGCGGCCCACGACGCGGCCCGCGACGCGGGTGAGGGCGCCGGGCGCGAGGGTGGGCGGGGCGGTGAACGTCGGGAAGTCGCCCGTGTGGGGGCCCACGCGGAGCGGGTCCTGGGCGGCGGCGGGGTGGAGGAGCAGGGCGAGGAAGGCGAGCATGCCCGTGGAGTATAGCCGCGCGGGGCGGGGGCGAAGCACGGCGTTCCACGTGGAACAGGTGGCCGAGGGGGCGCGCGCCGGGCTAACGGCGGACATGCCGCGGGCACGCTTCGACCTCGGGCGCACCGTCGCGGTCGCGTGGATCATCGTGGCGGTGGGCGTGACCGTCACGATCGGGCCGGCGCTCGGCTGGCGCGGGTGGATGTGGCTCGGGCTTCACGACCTCTTGTGCGCGGTCGGGGCGGGGCACGAGCTGTGGCGGAAGCGGAAGGTCTAGCCCGGGTGGGGCGGCGGCCGCGGTCGGCGGCGGTTGGCGGTGGGGCGGCCGCGGGCGGCGGCGGGGTGCGCGTGACGTTCACGACGAGATGGCGGACGATCTCGGGCGCAACGTCACGCCGCGGAGGTCCACCCGTGACGTTGACGGCGAGATGAGGGACGATCTCGCGCGGAACGTCACGGTCGCGGGGTCGAGCCGTGACGTTCGAGTGGAGATGACTCACGACGTCGCGGGCAACGTCACGCGCGGGGGGCTGACGCCTTGGCGGGCGGCGGTCGCGGGCGGTGGCGGCCCCCTGCCCCACGGGACCGGAGCGCCCGCGTGCAATCCGATACCGAAGGAGACCGGATCGATCGGGCGTGGCGACGTACAGCGGTAGCGCTGGAGCTCCGCTCCGGTGTCGGGAGCTCGGATGGCCGCGATGCGCACCTGGAACGGCGAAGCGAACGAGAGCGGCACGCTGGTGGCGGAGACCGGCACGCTGCTTCCCGACGTGCCCTTCGGGGAGACGGGGATCGGGGAGGCGGGGGTCGGGCACTCGTGCGTCGAGAGTGTGGACGTCGAGGACGTGGGAGGCGGCGCGGGGCGCGATGTCACGGGGATGGCCGCGAGGGCTCCGGAGGCCTGGAGGCCCGAAGCCGCGGAGGGCGTGCCGCGCGGACGGGGGCCCGGCGGGCGGATCGGGCCGTTCGAGCTGGTGCGGCGGCTCGGTGAGGGCGCGAGCGGCGAGGTGTGGGAGGCGGTGGACCGTCGCGTCGACGCGCCGGTCGCGCTCAAGCTGTTCACCCACCGCGGGATGGACCCGATGGGCCGCGTGATGGCGGAGGCGCGGGCGGCGTCGCGCGTCGTGAGCGACCACGTGGTGTACGTGCGGGAGGCCGGGAAGGTGGACGGCGAGGCGTTCATCGCCATGGCGCTCTGTCGCGAGGAGACGGCCACGGACGCGGCGCCGAAGGTCGCTCGCAACCTGCTCGAGGATCCGCCCCGCTCGGTCTCCGAGGCGGCACGGTGGGGCGAGCAGATCGCGCGCGGGGTGGCCGCGGCCCACGCGGTGGGCGTGTACCACCGCGACCTGAAGCCCGAGAACGTGTTGTGCCTGCCGCGCAGCCGGGCGGTGCGCATCGTCGACTTCGGCCTCGCGCCGCTGACACCCGCGGGCGGGACGGTCGCGGACACGGCGGACGGAACGCTGCTGGTCGCGCCCGGGGAGACCGCCCGGTACGTGGCGGGATCGCCCGCCTACATGGCGCCCGAGCAGGCGCGCGGCTTCCGACGGGCGCCCCAGGCGGGCCGGGACGACGAGGCGCTCGCGGCCCTCGACGTCTACGGGATCGGCGCCACGTTGTGGGCGCTGCTTGCGGGTCGGGCGCCGCACGTCGGCACCGACGCGGACGAGGTCCTCGAGGCGGTGCGCGCGCGGGCCGCGAGCACGCCGCCGCCCGACCTCCGCGGCCTGGCGCCCCGGGTGCCCCGCCGCCTCGCCGCCATCGTGGCGCGCGCCATGGCCGACGATCCCGACGACCGCTACCCCACCGCGGCGGCGCTCGCGGTCGACCTCGCGCGGTTCCGCGCCCACCTGCCGACGTCGCTCGACCCGGCGTGGTCGCCGGTGCGCGTGTCGCTCTACTTGCGACGCCACCCCGCGCTCGTGGCGGCGGCGGCGTGGGTGTTCGTGGTGGCGCTCGGCCTCGGCGCGATCGGCGCGGTGCATGGTCGATGGAAGGTGGCGACGGAGGCCCTCGCCGTGCTGGAGGCCGAGCGGGTCGAGGCCGAGCACGCGGCGCTCGCGGTGGCGGCGCTCGCGGAGGCCGAGGGGCGCCGGGCGGACGCCGCCGTGTACGCCGCGGACTCGTCGGCGGCGCGCGCGGAGACGG
>JAKFCH010000196.1:0-16779 GCA_036676765.1 Deltaproteobacteria bacterium | reverse complement strand
CTGCCAGGGCGAGGACGACGACGGCGACGGCCTCTCCAACGACGACGAGGTCACCTGGGGCACCGACCCCACCAACCCCGACACGGACGGCGACGGCCTGCTCGACGGCGCGGAGGTGCACACCCACGGAACCGACCCGCTCGACGACGACACCGACGACGACGGCGTGGGGGACGGCACCGAGATCGACGAGCCCAGCACGGATCCGCTCGACGCCGACAGCGACGACGACGGCCTCACCGACGGTGCCGAGGTCTACACCCACAAGACCGATCCCATGGACTCCGACACCGACGACGGCGGCGTACCCGACGGGACCGAGGTGGCCGACGGCCTCGATCCGCTCGACGGCGGCGACGACGATCCCGACGGCGACGGCCTCTCCAACGACGAGGAGGAGGCCGCCGGCACCGACCCGTCCGACGAGGACAGCGACGACGACGGCCTGGACGACGGCACCGAGGTCGACACCACCGGGACCGATCCGAGCGACCCGGACAGCGACGACGACGGCCTCGGGGACGGCGTCGAGGTCGACGAGACCGGGACCGATCCGACCTCCGGCGACAGCGACGGGGACGGCCTCGGGGACGCCCACGAGGTCGACCTCGGCACCGACCCGAACGACGGCGACACCGACGACGACGGCCTCGGCGACGGCGTGGAGCACACCGCCCTCGGCACCGATCCGCTCGACACCGACAGCGACGACGACACCCTCCCCGACGGCGACGAGGTCGACGGCTGGAGCACGGATCCCCTCGACACCGACTCCGACCACGACGGCCTCTCCGACGCCGCGGAGGTGAACGACACCGGCACCGATCCGCTCGACGCCGACACGGACAACGGCGGCACGATCGACGGCGCCGAGGTGGCGGCGGGCACCGATCCGTACGCCCCGGGCGACGACGTGCACGGCGCGGACGACGACGGGGACGGCCTCGACGCGGAGGAGGAGGCGGTCGTCGGCACCGACGCGACCCTCGCGGACACCGACGGCGACGGCCTCTCCGACGCGGACGAGCTGGGCGTGACCCACACCGACCCGACCGACGCCGACACCGACACGGACGGCCTCGGGGACAGTGCGGAGCTCGCCGCGGGCACCGACCCGCGCGACGCCGACAGCGACGACGACGGCCTCGACGACGCGAGCGAGGCCACGTTCGGCACCGACCCGCTCGTGGCGGACACGGACGGCGGCGGCCTGCTCGACGGCGCCGAGGTGGCGGGCGAGCTCGATCCGCTCGACGGCACCGACGACGTGGGCGAGGGCACGGATGCCGACGGGGACGGGCTCACCGACGCGGAGGAGTCCACCCTCGGCTCCGAGCCCAACGTCGGCGACACCGACGGGGACGGCCTGCTCGACGGCGCCGAGGTGGCGGCCGGGACCGACCCGACGCGCCCGGACTCGGATGGCGACGGCCTCTCCGATGGTGACGAGGTTGCCGCCGGCAGCGACCCGGACGACTTCGACACCGACTCCGACGGCCTCGGGGACGGCGCCGAGGTGCACGGGCACGGCACCGACCCGACCGACGCCGACACCGACGACGGCGGCGTGGGGGACGGCACCGAGGTGGGCGACGACACCGACCTGCTCGACCCCGCGGACGACGGCGACGGCTACGACACCGATGGCGACGGCCTCACCAACGGCGAGGAGGAGATCATCGGGACCGACCCGGACGACGCCGACACCGACGACGACGGCCTGGGCGACGGCGAGGAGGTCGACACCACCCTCACCGATCCGCTCGACGCGGACACCGACGGCGACTTCCTGGGTGACGGCGAGGAGGTCGACACCACCCTCACCGATCCGAACGATGCCGACACCGACGACGGCGGCGTGGACGACGGGACCGAGGTGGGCGAGGGCGCCGATCCGCTCGACCCGTCGGACGACGACGCCGACGGGGACGGCCTCGACAACGCCGAGGAGACCACCCACGGCACCGACCCGACCGACGCCGACTCCGACGACGACGGGCTCGACGACGGCGAGGAGGTCGACACCACCACGACCGATCCGACCAACCCCGACACCGATGGGGACGGCCTCACCGACGGCGACGAGGTCGACACGCACGGCACCGACCCGAACGACCCCGACACCGACGACGGCACCGTGAGCGACGGCGAAGAGGTGGACAACGGCACGGATCCGCTCGACCCGGAGGACGACGTCCCCGCGGTGATCGAGGAGGAGCCCCGCACCGGTCGCTACCTCGGCGGCTGCTCGACCGGCGGCGGCGATGGCGCGCCCGCGGCGGCCCTGCTCCTCGCGGCGGCCCTCCTGGCCCGGCGTCGCAAGTAGACCCTTCCTCCCTTTTTCCGTACTCCGCGGGCCACGCGCCCGCTTCCCGGAGCCCCCGATGCCGATCCTGCTCTCCCTCCTGACGCCCTTCGCCGCCGCCCAGTCCGTCGACGGAGCGATCCCCACCATCAACGCGCAGAACTTCCGCCCGTCCATCGACTCGACCCGGACCCTCTGGGTGGACGACGCCTCGGTGCAGGACCGCACCTACATGGGGCGCCTGCTCTTCCACTACGTCGCGAACCCGCTCGTGTACGAGTACGACGACGGCGAGCGCGTGGCGCTCGTGAGCGACGTGCTCCAGGCCGATCTGACCGGCGGCGTGCGGGTGTGGCGGCTCCGGTTCGGCGCCGACCTGCCGCTCTACCTCCTGCAGTCGGGCGAGGGCGGCCAGGGCGTCGGCCTCGGTGACATCGGCCTCGACGCCAAGCTCGGAATCCTCGACCGGGAGACGGCGGCACTCGGCCTCGCGCTGAGCACGCGGGTGACCCTCCCCACGGCCACGGTGACGAACGCGCTCGGCGCGCCCAACACCGGCTGGGAGGTCGACGCCATCGTGGACCGCAAGCTCGGGAAGGCGCTGCTCGCCCTGAACGTGGGCGTGCGCGGCGGCCCGAAGGCCGAGCTCGAGAACGTGGCGCTCGACGACTTCCTCGTGGCGCGCCTCGCCGGTGGCTACGCCCTCAGCGACAACGCGGGGATGGCGCTCGAGTTCGCGGGCGAAAAGTCGCTCACGACCGGCTTCGACAACCCGGCGGGCCTGCCGCTGGAGTGGATGGCGACCGGGTACGGCTACGTGACGAAGTCGCTGGTCGTGCGCGGCGGCGTCGGTACGGGCCTCACCCCGGGCATCGGGAGCCCCGACTTCCGCGTGGCCGTGGGTGTCGGCATCGAGCCCCGCGTCGAGGTGGGAGAGGGGGACCGCGACGCGGACGGCCTCGTGGACTCGGCGGACACCTGCCCGACCAAGGCCGAGGACGCCGACAGCTACGAGGACACCGACGGCTGCCCCGATCTCGACAACGATCAGGACGGCGTGCCGGACCTGTCGGACGGCTGCCCGAACGACCCCGAGGACCGCGACATGGTCAAGGACACCGACGGCTGCCCGGAGCCCGAGGTGGCCGTGCGCGTGCGCCTGGTCGACGCCACGACCGCCAAGCCGCTCGACGTGGGGCGGGTCGTCGTCAAGGGCGCGGGTGCGGAGACCGCGGGCGGCCCCGTCCAGCAATACGAGCTGCTCCCCGGCGCCTACGAGGCCCAGGGCTCCGCCGTGAACTACGAGGCCGCGACGATGGCCTTCGAGGTCACCGAGGGCGCCACGGTCGACGTGAAGCTCGCCCCCGAGGCCGAGACGAAGATCACGGTGAGCCGGGAGCGCATCGATCTGCGGGAGCAGATCAACTTCGACCTGAACACCGCCACGATCCAGGCGAGCTCGTTCCCGCTGCTCGAGCAGGTCGCGACGGTGATGAAGACCTACCCCGAGATCCTGGTGCTCCGCGTGGAGGGCCACACGGACAACCGCGGGGACGACACCTACAACCTCGAGCTCTCGCAGAAGCGCGCCGACTCCGTCAAGGCCTGGCTCGTGGCGAACGGCGTGGCCGCCGATCGGCTCGTCGCGAAGGGCCTCGGCGAGTCCAAGCCCCTCGATCCCACGGACACCGAGGCCGCCTGGAGCAAGAACCGCCGGGTGGACGTGTACATCGAGCGGTGGGCGGAGGCCCCGAAGTAGGGCGGGGCATGGGGGCGCGCGTCGACGCGCCCCCCGATACCCGGGCGGAGCGGGCCCCGGGCGGAGCTGGAGTCGGGATAGACCACCGTTGGAGGTGGTCGTGTTCCCGATTACGCGCGCCGAGGCCACTCGTTACGAGGAGACCTCCCGACATGCCGACGTCATGGCCTTCGTGGAGGCGCTCGCCGCGCGCAACGACCACCGCGTGTGGGTCACCTCGTTCGGCGTGAGCCCGGGCGGGCGGGAGCTCCCGCTCCTCGTGCTCTCCGCGCACGGCGTCCGCACCCCCGACGAGTCCCGCCGCCGCGGGCTCCCCGTCGTGCTCGTGCTCAACGGCATCCACGCCGGGGAGGTCGAGGGCAAGGAGGCGAGCCTGATGCTCGTCCGTGACCTGCTCGACGGCGCGATCCCGGGCGGGGACGACGTGCTGGCGGCGCTGACGCTCGTGGTGGTGCCGCTGTTCAACCCCGACGGCAACGACGCCATCGACCCCGGCAACCGGCGCCTCCACCTGCCGAAGCTCGAGGGGCAGGTCGGCCCGCCCACGGGCGTCGGCACCCGGGTGAACGCGTCGGGCATCAACCTCAACCGCGACTACATGCGCCAGGCGTCGGTCGAGATGCGCCTCCTCCAGGAGCGGGTGGTCCGGTACTGGGAGCCCGAGCTCACGATCGACAACCACGCGACCAACGGGTCCGTCCACCGGTTCGCGATGACGTACGACGTGCCGCACACCGTCGAGAGCGGGCGCGAGGAGCCCATCCGCTACGTGCGGGAGCAGCTCCTGCCGCCGGTCACCGCCGCGATGAAGCAGAACCACGGGATCGACGCGGGCTGGTACGGCAACTTCGTCGAGGACGAGCGCGTGCTCGACGCCCAGGGCGAGGCCGACCCGACGAGCGAGGTGCGCGAGGGGTGGATGACCTACCCGCACCACCCGCGCTTCGGGAGCAACTACCGTGGGCTCACGAGCCGGATGGACCTCCTGTTGGAGTGCTACTCCTACATCCCGTTCGCGGAGCGGGTCCGCACCGCCTACGCCTTCGTGTTGGAGACCCTCCGGTTCGTCGCCGCGCACGCGGGGGATGTGCTGGAGACCATTGAGAAGAGCCGCACGCCACGGGACCGCATCGCCGTCCGCTACGGGCTCGACGTGCTCCCCGAGCCGGTCGAGATCCTCACCCGCTTCCCGCGCACGCTCGACGGCGCGCCCACGTCCGTGACCCTCCCGTACTTCGCCCGCTTCGTCGGCTCGACCGTGGTGGATCGCCCCGCCGGCTACCTCGTGCCGCCCGCGGTCGCCGCGCACCTGCGCCTCCACGGCCTCGCGGTGGCCGACGCGGCGGGGCCCTACCCCGTCGAGGTGGCCACGGTCGAGGGCCAGGCAACCGAGGGCGGGCGGAAGATCCTCGAGGCCGCGAAGGTGGGCGAGCTGCGGGTGTCCTGGGCACGTGACACACGCGACGCACCCGCGGGATGGAGCTACGTCGACACGGAGCAGCCGCTCGGCGCGATCGCGGTGTACCTCTGCGAGCCCGAGAGCGACGATGGGGCCGTGGAGAACGGGCTCGTCGCGGCACCGGTCGCGGGGGAGGAGTACCCCGCGTGGCGGGTGCCTCGGTAGGGACAAGCCTCCGCACCGGCCCCGCCGTCTCGGCGCAGATGCCCCCGACCGGACCGTCGTGTGCGCTCCCCCCACCCGGTGGGTTAGACGCCATGGCCTACCGGAGCCTGCCGCCGTGACCCTGTCCACCGTCGCCGACCTGCTCCACGTCCGGGCCGAGCGCGCCCCCGATACCCGCGCGTTCCGCTTCCTCGGCGCGCGGGACGGGGATGCCGACGAGATCTCCGCCGCGGCCCTGCATGCCCGGGCGTCCTCGCTCGCGGCCCGGCTCGACGTGGCGCCCGGGGCGCGCGTCCTCATCCTCCATCCGCCCGGCATCGGCTACATCGCCGCGTTCTTCGGCTGCCTCCTGGCCGGCGCCGTGCCGGTGCCCGCCTACCCCCCGCGGATGAACCGCAACCTCGAGCGCATCCAGGCGATCATGGCGGACGCCGGCGCCGATGTCGCCGTGACCACGGTCGCGATGGCCGCCCGGCTCGCACCCGAGCCGGAGCTCGCGGGGCTGCGGTGGGTCACCGAGGACGGGGAGGGGAGCGGCGCGTCGTTCCAGCCGGTGCGCGTGGCGCCGGACACGTTGGCGTTCCTGCAATACACTTCGGGCTCCACCGGCACGCCGAAGGGCGTGATGGTGACACACGCCAACCTGCTCGGAAACCTCGCGGCCATCATCGACCGGTTCCGCCTCGGGGAGCAGAGCCGCGGCGTCGTCTGGCTGCCGCCGTTCCACGACATGGGGCTCATCGGGGGCATCCTCGCGCCGATGGCGGCCCGCTTCCCGTGCACGCTCATGGCGCCGACCACCTTTCTCGTGCGCCCCTCCGCGTGGCTCGCGGCGATCTCGCGGGAGCAGGCCACCGTGAGCGGCGGGCCCGACTTCGCGTGGGCGCTCGCGACGCGGCGTGTCTCGGAGGCCGTGCGCGCGACGCTCGACCTGTCGGCGTGGGACGTGGCGTTCACCGGCGCCGAGCCCGTGCGCCCGGCCACGGTCGCCCGGTTCGCCGAGGCGTTCGCGCCGTGCGGCTTCCGGCCGACCTCGTTCCTGCCCTGCTACGGCCTCGCCGAGGGCACCCTGATCGTGAGCGGCGTGGCCGACCGGCGCGGCCCGACCGTGGCCCGGGTGTCCGCGGAGGCCCTCGCGCGGATGGTGGTCGAGCCGGGCGAGACCGAGGTGGTGAGCTGCGGCCCCGCCGTCCTCGACACGGAGCTCCGCATCGCGCACCCGGAGTCCGCGGCGCCCCTCGGCGCCGGCAACGTCGGCGAGATCCTCGTGCGCGGGCCGGGCGTGGCCGCGGGCTACTTCGGCCGGACCGAGGCCACCGCGGAGGCCTTCGTGGACGGTTGGCTCCACACGGGGGATCTCGGCTTCCTCGCCGACGGCGAGCTCTACGTCACCGGCCGCAAGAAGGATCTCATCCTGCTCCGCGGCCGCAACCTCTACCCCCAGGACCTCGAGGTGGTGGCCGAGGCCGCGCACGCCGAGCTGCGGGGCAACTCCAGCGCCGCGTTCGGGGTCGAGATCGACGGGGAGGAGCGCCTCGTGTTGGTCCTCGAGGTCGACGCCCGACGCGTGCCCGAGCCGACGGAGATCACCCAGGCCGTGGTGGGGGCGGTCGCCCAGGCGTACGACGCCAGCGTGTACGCCGTGGTGCTGCTCCCCGCGGGGGGCATCCCGCGGACGAGCAGCGGCAAGGTGCGTCGCGCGGCGACACGGCTCGCCTGGTTGGCGGGAACCTTGACCAACGCGGAGGACGAGGGCGCGTAGCAGCGCCCTCGCGTAGCGCCGCTACCCGCCCCAGTTCCGGATGATCGACACGTCGGTGAGCGTCAGCTCGGGCAGGTCGAGGGTGTTGCTCTCGAGGTCGACGAACGCGACGTCGAGGAGCTGCACGTCGAGGATGGCCGGCGCCCACTCGGATTCGGGCACGTCCATCGTGAGGACCACGGTACCGGCGGTGGCGTACCAGGTCTCGTGGACCACACGCTCCGAGAGCCCGTCGGTGCAGTAGTTGATCGCGACCGGGTCCGCGACCTCGATGGACACGAGCACCTCGTCGACGCCGATGGTGAGGGTCTCGGTCACCGAGGTGCCGGCCTCGAGGACCGCGTCGAGGATGCCGTAGCGATACACCTCGAGGCCCACGTTGCCGTCGGCGTCCCACGCCTGGACCCACGTGTCGGAGCAGCCGCCGAACGTGTCGAGCGCGGCTTCGAAGCCCGCTTCGAGGTGGCTGTCGGTGTCGGTATCGGTATCGGTATCGGTGTCGGTGTCGGTGTCGGTGTCCGTATCAGTATCGGTGTCCGTGTCCGTGTCCGTGTCGGTATCGGTGTCCGTATCAGTATCGGTGTCCGTATCAGTATCAGTGTCCGTATCGGTGTCGGTCTCGGCGGTGTCGCCGGTGTCCTTGTCGTCGACGGAGGTGCAGGCGACGGCGAAGAAGGCGAGGGCGAGGGCGAGACGGGTCATCGGGACTCCAGGTTCGGTAGGGTTCGCCAGGTCGGAATGCAAGGGGCGTGCCACCTAACACCCCACCTCGGGGTGGCGGGGCCAACGCCGCCCGCCGCCTTGTCGACAGCCGTCCCGCCCGGTACGTCCCCTGGATGCCGCTGCCCTCCTCCATCCACGGCGTGTGTGCCGTTCGTGTCGTCCGCGGCGCCGCCGCCGACCCCTCGCGCGTGCCCGACGTGGTCGTCGAGCTGCCCCACGGCGCCACGCGCACCACCGACTACGACGAGCTCCGCGCGCGGCTCCGCGGCGACATCGCCTCCGAGCTGGTGGACTTCTTCCACGTGAACACGGACGTGGGCTCGCCCGAGCTGGCCGAGGCGCTCGCCGCCGCGCTCGTGAAGGCCCACCCGACCCGCGCGGTGTGCCTCGTCCAGAGCCGCATCCCGCGTACGTTCGTCGACTGCAACCGGGTGATCGACGCCGCGCCCGAGGCCTTCCGCGAAGGGAAGGTCACGCCGGGCGTCCCGCCGTGGATCCGGGATCCGGGGGATCTCGCCCTGCTCCAGGATCTGCACGCCGCCTATGTCGCCGTGGCGCGCACCACCATCGACGCCGTCTGCGGCGCGGGGGGCGTGGCCCTGATGCTCCACACCTACGCGCCCCGGACCGTGGGCGTCGAGGTGGACGACGCGATCGTGGCGAACCTCCGCGCCGCCTACCGGCCGGAGACGGTGGACACGTGGCCGCTACGCCCCCCGGTCGACGTGATCGGCCGCTCGCTGGAGGGGGAGTCCCTGGTGGACGAGGCCCTGCTGGCCGACCTCGTCGCGGGGTATGCGGCGCTCGGGATCGAGGTCGCGGACGGCACCACCTACCCGCTCCACCCGAGCACGTGGGGCTTCCACCACGCCACGCGCTGGCCCCGCCGCGCCCTGTGCGTGGAGATCCGGCGCGACCTCGTGACCGCGCCCTGGGATCCGTTCGTGGAGATGAACGTCGCTCGCGACAAGGCCGCCCGGATGGCGGGGCCGCTCGCCGCCGCGATGGGGGCGTGGCTCGGCCGCGGCGGGTAGCACTCGACACCGGCGCCGACCTCGGCCATGCTGGCGGGATGCTCTTCCTCGGCAATTCGTACACGTTCCAGGGCGCCCTCGACGACGTGGTGGAGGAGATGTTCGTCTCCGCCGGAGAGGGGGTGGTGGCCGAGCGGCTGGCCGAGCCGGGGTGGAAGTTCACCCAGCACGTCGAGGCGATCGGGACCGACGGGAGCGCGTGGCAGCTCGCGTTCGACGAGCCGCGGACGTGGATGGTGCTGCAGGAGCAGAGCCAGATCCCCGGCTTTCCGGCCGGTCAGGCCGACCTCGTCGCGAGCGGGGAGGCGGCGGTGGTGTTGGACGGGCTCGCCGCCGACACCGGCGGCCGCACGCTGTTCCTGATGACCTGGGGGCGTCGCGACGGCGATACGCAGAACCCCGAGCTGTTCCCCGACTTCACCACGATGCAGGAGGCGCTCGCGGAGGGCTACCTCGGCTACGTGGCGCTCGCCTCGGCGGACGGCACCCCGGCGTGGGTCGCGCCGGCGGGGCTCGCGTGGGCGCGCGTCCACGACGACGTCCTCGCGGCCGGGGGCGATCCGCTCGATCCCACCAGCGCCTTCTACGGGCTCTACGTCGACGACGGGAGCCACCCCTCCCAACGCGGCACCTACCTCGCAGCCTGCGTCGTCTACGCCAGCATCACCGGGGAGTCCCCCGTCGGGCTCGGCGCCCCCGAGGCCGTGGCGGACGCGGCCTACCTGCAGGACGTGGCGGCCCGGGTCGTCTTCGACGGCGGCGACGGCATCGCGTATCCGTGGCAGGGGGGCGAGGACACGGGGGCGGAGGCCGACACGGGAGACACGGGCGCCGATCCCGATACAGCCGAGGATGTATCGGAGGCCCCGAGTGATACATCCGGCGGCGGATGTGGCTGCGACACACCCGCGGTCGGAGGGGGCTGGCTCGCCGTGGCGCTCGCGGCGTGGACGACCGGGCGCGCGCGGCGCTCGAGGAGCGGATTCAGCTCGTGACCGCCTGGACGAGGGCGAGCAGGATGGCGAAGACGCCGAAGGCGAGGGACAGCCAGGCGATCCAGCCGGGATTGAGCAGCAGGAAGGAGCGCGCGGGGTCCTGCGGGTCGTAGCGGACGGGGAGCGGGTCGGGCAGGCCGTCCACCAGCTTCTGCACGCGCTCGCGATACCCACCCACGCTGCCGACGGCGTACACCTGGTCGTTGGTGTAGTCGGTCCCGTCGACGGTGTAGCGGTACTTCACGTGCGGGAGGTAGGAGCGCCCGTGGGCCTTCATCGGCGAGCCGACGCCCCGCTCCAGGATGCGCCCGGGCACGCTCGGCCACGAGCGCCCGATCCGCACCGCGGTGTACACCTTGCGGGCCATCCAGAGGGCCAGGGCGCCGGCGAAGAGCGAGAGGAGCGCGTAGGCCATCAGCCGCCCTCGACCCAGTCCTTGCCGTCCCACCGGGTGCGCTCGGAGTAGACCTCGTCGTCGTTCGGGGCGACCTCCCGCGTGATCGTCCCGTCGGCGAAGGTGAACTTCTCGTCCCACTTGTCGTCGCGGTCGAGGTCGACCTTGGCGCGGTTGGCGGTGGGCTCGCCGGCGTCCTGATACACGTTGACCTTGAATCGCTTGTCTCGGCTCACGTCCTTGAGCTTGTCGGTGCCGAGGTCCTTGCCGACGTAGGAGAACACCACGACGTCGATGTCGCGGGCGTTCACGTGGGCGGCGGGCACGGAGGCGTCGGCGTCGGCCGGGCGCTCGACGGGGGTGGTGTCGAGGGCGATCGCGGGCGCGGCCTCCGTCGGCACGGGCTCCGGCGCGACGGCGACCGCCGGGGCCTCGGGGGCCATCGTGAGCGTGGCGAAGGCGAAGCCCGCCGTGCCGCAGACCGCGGCCACCGCGATGACCGTCAGGAAGGTGGTCAGCTTCATCTTACCGGCGAGCATCACGGGCCTCCGAGTCGGGTCAGGGCCGCACCATCCCGCGTTCGCGCGGAATCGTGCAGTTGCAGTAGCTATACCGGCACGGCTCGGGGGCAAAGCGCGGGCGGAACGTGCCGTCGAGCAGGTTGCCGAGCCGCTCGGCGCGGGTGCGGCGCGCGGGGTAGCAACGGAACGCCTCACCCCGGTCGTCCACGATGAAGTACCGGGCGCCCGCCCAGCACATTCGCCCGGAGTAGTCGGGCGCGATCTCGCCGGTGCCGTTGTGCCCGCCGAGGGCGTCGAGGGTGTCTCGCTCGTCCTCGCCGTAGTCGATCACCGCGCGGTCCTGCTTCTCCGGTTGCACCTTGAACGAGAGCGGCGCGAACGCCGCGCGCAGCTCGGCGAGGCGGGGGAGGTTGGCGCGGGTGGCGACACACGTGACACACAGCCGCCCGGCATGCGCCGCCGCGAGGCGCGACGCCTTGGCGCGGAAGGCGTCGGGATCGGCGTGCTCGAGGTGGAGGGAGGCGGAGATGACGCCCGGTCGTGCATGGGTGAGGGCGGCGAACCGAAGGAGCGTCTCCTCCCTGGCCGAGAGGTTGGTGACGACGCTCACCCGCCGCCCCTGGCGCACGAGCGCCTCGACCAGGTCGAGGAACCCCGGGTGGAGGAACGGCTCGCCGCCCGAGAGCTTGATCTCCCAGTCGCCGGGCAGCCGCGCGAACGCGGCGACGAACGCGGGCAGGTCCTTCGCCCACCGCGTCCGGTCGTCGAGGAACCGCTGGGTGCAGTAGGTGCACCGGTAGTTGCACGTCGTGTTCATGTTCCACGACACCACGCCTTCGAGCGGGTAGGGCGGAGCCGCTTCGGGGAGGTCGGCGGGGGT
Source organism: Deltaproteobacteria bacterium (assembly GCA_036676765.1). Lineage (GTDB taxonomy): Bacteria > Myxococcota_A > UBA796 > UBA796 > SXON01 > CAJBVW01. The sequence goes on along the minus strand of JAKFCH010000196.1, from coordinate 4,782 downwards.
CACGCTTCTCCCGCGTCGGTGCCGGCGCCCACGCCCTCGATCATCCCGCGGTTGGCGGGCACGGTGCACGGGCAGATGTCCCAGGGGCAGACGGCGGGTGTGTCCCCGAGGCGGAGGGTGCCGTCGAAGAGGTTGCCGAGGTGGCCGGCGCCGTGGCGCTTGGCGGTGCGGCACGACCACGCCGCGCCGTCCTTGTCGACGGTGAAGTAGTCGACCCCCGCCCAACACCGGCGCCCGCGGTAGCTGGGTGCGAGATTGGCCTCGCGGGGGCCCGGGGCCTCTCCCAGGAGGGCCCGGAGCGCGGCGGCGTCGGGGTACTCCGCGATCCCGCCCTTCACCTTGTAGAGCTGGGGGAACCAACGCAAGTTGGCCGCCTCCACGTGGGCCTTGCAGCGCGCGGCCTCGGCCTCGCGCCCCGGGAGCACCACCTGGTTCACGACGAAGCGGACGCCGGGATCGAATGTGTCGACGAGGCGGCGCGCCTTGTCCACGAACGCCTCCACCGTGACCGACTCGAGGTGGAGCGACGCCGAGAACACCCGGAGCCGGCCCCGCGTGAGCGTCACGAAGCGGTCGAGCTCCTCCGGGGAGGCCGAGAGGTTGGTGAGCACCGAGATGGTGTGGGGGGTGCGCCCCATGAGGCCGGGCACGATCTGATCGAGGAACAGCGGGTGCGCGAACGCCTCCCCGCCCGAACACTTGATCTCCCACGCCCCGGGGAGCGCGGCGAAGGTGGCGAGGGCGCGGTCGACCTGCTCGGCGTCGGGCCGCCCGCGGCGGTACCGGGTCGATTGGATGCAGTACGAACAATCGTAGTTGCACGCCCCCGCGACCTGCCATTCGACCGTGCGCTGGCGCCCGCTGTGGACAGTTGGGTTGGTGACAGATGTCACGCGCCATCCGAATCGGCGAGCCGTGCCGCCCACTTCACGTTCTGCTCGAACTTACCGCACCGCTCGCAGCCGGGGAAGTAGCCGCCCGCCCCGAGCGTGTTCCGCAGCGCCTGCCACCGCGGGCCGTGCCACAACGCGGCGAAGGGGGTGTCGCGCAGGCTGCCCACCTTCACCTCGGTGTTGCAGCAGTAGAGCACCTCCTCGTCGACCGTCACCCGGGTGTACACGTACCCCATCCAGCACCCGACCTCGGCGATCGGCACGGTGACGAGCCCGCCGGGCCGCACCTGCCGCTCGAACAGGTCGAGGTTGGTCGGCACCTTCCACTGGTCGGCGAGGCGCCGCGCCTCCGGGATGCCCTCGGCGAGCAACCACGCGCGTTGGGCCTCGGTGATCGCACACGCCTCCGTGCCCTCCGCGAGGCTCGCGAGCTTGAAGTTGACGCGGTCGGCGCCGAAGAGCCGCCCGAAGCGAACCATCTCCGGCACCTCGGGCGCGGTGTCCCGGTTGATGACGTGGACGTGGCGGACCCGCGCGCCGGTGCGGCCGAGCGCCCGGAGGTGCGCGCACATCTTGAAGAAGTGGTCCTCGGTCCACCCCGGGTGGAACGCCATGTGGCTGGTCGGCGAAGCCCCCTGCACCCCGACCAGCACCTGGTCCACCCCGATGGGCGCGAGGCGGTCGATGTCGGCCGCGACGAGGTTGGTCATCAGCGTGAGCGCCCAGCCGCGGGCCTTCACCGCCGCGAGCATCGTGTAGATGTCGGGGTGGGTGAGCGGCTCGCCCATGCCGGAGACGACGACGGCCTGCACCGAGCCGAGCGCCGCGAGATCGTCGAGGAGGGCGTGGAACCGCGCGAGGGGCAGGCGGCGGCGCTTCCACTCGTTGGAGCGCCCCTCGGTGAGGAGCGGGGAGTGGTCCCAACAGGTGACACAGGCGGCGTTGCAGGCATTGGTGACATCGATGTGGACGTGGAGGGGCCCGGTGGCGGGCCGCCCCGCGCGCATGCCGGCGAGGACGGTGTCGACGCCCTTCACGCGGGCCCCGCGCCGCCAGGGGGCATCCGCAGCACCTCGGCGAGCGGGCGGGCGCCGCCGCCCTCGGCTGCGTGGAGCCGCTTCAGCGCCTCGTAGGGATCCTCCACGTCGGCGAGCCACCGGGGGAGGTCGCCGGCGAACGCGGGGAGCGCGTACTCGCGCTGCGTGGGGAGCGCGCGGAGCAGCGAGAGCACGCCCATCCAATCCTGCCACGCCGCGAATCGGGGGAGGAGGGTGACACACGCGGCGAGCACGTCGGTCGGCCCGGCGGCGGGGAAGCGCCGGGCGAGCGTCTCGGCCACGGGGAGGGCCTGGGCGATCGGCACGCCCACCTCGCCGCACAGCGCCACGAAGCGCGGGACCGAAGCCCCGGCCCGCGCGCGCACGTCCGGCACGGCCACGCCCCGATCGCGCAGATCGGCGAGCACGGCGCGGCGGCGGCTCGTGGCGGAGGGCGGCTCGGCGCCGAAGAGGCGGAGGAGGGCGAGGGCGTGCTCGTCGCTCACCTCGGCGCCGAGGATCGCGGCGAGCGTGTCGTCGTCCCACCGGGCGAGGGCGGCCTCCACGTCGGCGGGATCGAGGGCGAGGGAGAGCACGACGGCGGCGGCGGCGCGGGCGCCGTTTTCGCCGGCGGGCGCGACGGGCGCGAGCGCGGCGAGGAGGGCGGGGATGTCCTCGACGCGGCGGGCCACCGGGCCGAGGGCGGCGGCGAGGGCGCGGGCCGCCTGGTCGTCCGCGAGCTTGTCCTGCGGGAGGAACACGGTCGGGATCCCGACGAAGCGCAGCTCGTGGACGCTGTTGTAGCCGCCGGCGGACACCGCGGCGTCGGCGGCCGGCAGGAGCTCCATCGCGGCGTACCGGTCGAGCCACGTGATCCCCGCGCCGCGCCGCTCGGGCCCGACATAGAGCGGCCCCGCGGCCACGACCACGTGCCACCCGGCGGCGCGCACCGCGTCGACCACGCGCGGCAGCACGGTGGCGGTGCTCGGGTCGCCGCCGCCGCCGAGGGCGACCCAGCACACCCGCATCCCGTCGGGCACGCCGAGGGCGGCCCGCGCCGCGGCGCGCGAGTGGAGCTCGGGGCGCTCGCGCAGGAGGATCGGCGAGGACACCTCGTCGGGCACGATCACCCGGTCGTAGAGGGGGAGGAGCGCGTCGAACGCGGCGTCGCGCTCCGCCTCGGGCTTCATCGCCCGCCGCACGAGCACCCGCCGCCGGACGAGCTCGAGCGCCGACGCGAGCTCGCCGAAGCTCCCGGCGGGGAAGGTGTCGACCACGAGCACGTCGGGCTGGAGGGTCGCGACCGCCTGGAGCACCCACGCGCGGGCCACGGCGAGGTAGCGGGCGGGCTCGAGACCGGCGTCGCGCATCGACGACTTCGACGGGATCTTGATCGACGGGATCCCCTCCCGCCGGGCGAGCGTATCGGCCTCCGACGACGTGAGGACCCAACACTCGGCCTTCACCCCGGCGGTCGTCGCGAGCCGCCGCACCCAACGCAAGATTGCGAGCTGACGGGTGAGGTGACCCATGCCGCGACCGTTGATCGCATAGCCGAGAACGCGGACGGATTTCATGGGGCGACCGGCGGTGGGAACATCCGGAGGATGTATGGCGGGCCTTCCGCCCGGTCACGTCCGCGCTCCGCTCATACGCTCACCCGCATGGCCACGGACGTGCACGAGGCCCGTGGTCAGCGTGCCTCCGAACGGCTACACGGCCCGGGCGCGGACCCCCCCGGCGGGAGGCGCGCGACACGGAGGTCGTCTTGGCGCGCATCCTGGTGATTGGGGTGGGGCAGATCGGTTCGGAGCTCGGACCGGCGCTCGTGGAGCAGGGACACGAGGTCGTGCTCGCCGACCGGCTCCCGCCGGAGGAGACCGCCGGGTGGGACGTGCTGGAGAAGGGCCTCGGCGCCGAGGGGGTCCGCCGTCGGTGGCACCGCCTCGACGTGCTCGACACCCCCAAGCTCACCGGGCTCCTCCGCGAGATGCGCCCCGACGTGACTTACCACCTCGCGGCGCTTCTCTCCGCCACGGGCGAGAAGGATCCCGACCTGTGCTGGCGCGTGAACGTCGACACGACGCGCGAGGTCATCGGCACCCTGGCCGCGCTCGGCGCAAACGTCGCGCCGCGGCTCGTCGTGCCCTCGTCCATCGCCGCGTTCGGCCCGCTCCCCGGCCAGGTCGAGACCCCGGCGGTCACCCCCGACGTCTACCCGATGCTCCCCACCTCGATGTACGGCATCACCAAGGTCGTCGGCGAGCTCCTCGGCAGCTACGCCGCCGCCAAGCAGGGCGTCGACTTTCGCGGCATCCGGTTCCCCGGGCTGCTGAACACGGCGCCGCCGGGCGGGGGCTCGTCCGACTTCGCGAACCTGATGTACTTCGCGGCCGCCGCGGGCCAGCGCGAGGTCGAGGTGTTCTGCCGCCCCGACACCACCATCCCGTTCATGTACATGCCGGACGCCATCCGCGCGATCACCGAGCTCGCCGACGCCCCCGCCGCGCGCCTGTCCCGCCGCACCTACAACGTGGCGGCGATGTCTCCGTCCGCGGCCGACATCGCCGCGGCGCTCTCCGCGCGCGTCGGGCCGTTCACCGTCCGCTACGTGCCCGACTTCCGGCAGGCCATCCTCGACTCGTGGCCGCGCGCCCTGGAGGACGCCCCGGCCCGCGCCGACTGGGGCTGGAAGCCGCGGTGGGATCTCGGCGCCATGACCGACGATCTGCTCGCACAGCTCGGGTGGAAGAAGAAGGGCTAGTCCTTTGCTGCGGGTCCACGGGCGCGCCCGCGCGGACGCGGGCCGGGCGCCTTCCGGGGTCGCGGCGTGGCCGCTTCGTCCGCCCGCT
>JAKFCH010000195.1:0-17651 GCA_036676765.1 Deltaproteobacteria bacterium | reverse complement strand
CGTCACGGGGGCCACCGCGAGCGGCGGCAACCCACCGGGCACGCCCGCGAGCGGCGGCAACCCACCCGGCGCGCCCGCGAGCGGCGGCAACCCACCCGGCGCACCCACGATCGGCGGCTGCCCAACCGGCGCGCTCGCGATGGGCGGCGGCCCGCCTGGCACGCCCTCGAGCGGCGGCAACCCCCCCGGCGCGCCCGTGGCGACGGGCACCCCGAGGTCCGGCATCCCCTTCGCACCCGGCACCACGCCCCCCGGCGCGACACCCCCCGGCGCGATCGCCGGCGCGCCGCCGTCGCTGCTCACCGCGGCGAGCCCGTCGGCCTCCAGGCGCAGCACGAGCGTGACGCGGCTCCCGTCGGCCGTGGCCGCGATCGAGAAGCCGCCCTGCCAGGTCCGCGCCCCCGCGCGCACGACGACCTGCCCGTTGTCGGCGGGCACGGTGCCGCGCACGGTGAAGCGATGATCGCCGGCGGTGGCGTCGGGCGCGACGCCGTCGTCCGTCGGGGTGAACGCGGCGCGCCCCCCGGGGCCGACGAGCTCGACGCTCATCGGCTCGGTGACGACGCCGGTGACATCGTCGAGGGCGAGCTCCACCTCGTGGGCGGAGGCGAACGCGAACAGGGCGAGGATCACGGGACGCTCCAGCTCATGAGCCACTCGCCGCCGTCGCGTGTCTCGTTGGTGGCGGCCCCGAGCGCCCGCTCGAGCCCCTCCACGACCCGCGCGCGCTCGTGCGGCTGGTAGAGGTCGAGGTGCACGACGACGCTGGCGACGTCGAGCGCGACGAGGACGGACCGCGGATCGGCCTCGGCGAGGAGCGCGGCGTGGAGCGCCTTGCCGGCGGCGCGCCGCGGGGACCGGGTGAGGTCGGTGTTGAGGCACCGATCGACGATGGGGTGGCGGTGCACGGTCTGGTACCAGCAGGACAGGTTCTGCTGGAAGTAGCCGATGTCGTTCGAGTCGTTCCCCACCTCGGCGTACACGTCGAGCACCGCGCCGTCGGGCAGCCGGGCATAGATCGACGGCACGGTCACGGGGTGCGGCGCGACGCGGAACACCGCCCCGGAGAGCACGAGCACGTCCACGACGCCGAGCGCGACGAACCCGAGGCGCCAGCGGTGCGAGAGATCGCTCACGACGAGCGCCCCGAGGCTCCCGAACGCGAGCGCGGCGACCCACGCGAACCGCACCGGGAAGCGGAGCACGTCGAAGAAGCCGGCCGAGAGCAGGGGATGGAGCAGCGTGGGGAGGCGCGCGTCGGGCGCGAGGCCGTACTCGAGGGAGGGGCCGATGGCGAGCACGACGCAGCCGAAGCCGAGGGCGAGCAGGAAGCGCCGGTGCGGGGCGCGCGCGATCGGCGCGAGCAGGGAGAGGCAGAGCGGGAGGACCGCGATCACGGGCGCGAGCGAGTGGCGCGTGAGATCCCACCAGGGGTTCCACGAGACGAGCGTGAGGAGCGAGGCGGCGCCGAGCCGCGCGACGGCGTCGTGGCCGTCCCGCACGGTGGCGCCCTGGCCCCCGAGGAAGAGCGCCGCGTACACCGCCCCGACGACCGCGACCGGGACCAGCAGCCGCAGGTCGAGGCGCCGCTGGTACACGAGGATGGCGCCGAGGACGAGGAGCCCGTTCACGCCCATGTAGGCCGTGGTGAGGAGGCACAGGGTCCATTGGATCGCGGCGCGGGCGCTCTCGCCGCGCCAGGTGTGCAACGCGAGGAGCGGGAGCCAGGGGTTGAGCAGGTAGTAGACGTGCCCCTCGAGCACGCCGACGAGCGCGAGCGGGGAGAAGCCGAACGCCAGCCCGGCGAGGAGCGAGGCGGGGAAGCGGGCGCCGAGGGCCTCGCGGGCGAAGCGCTCGGCCGCCCAGGCGCTGACGGCGGGGCCGAGCAGCACGAAGAGGTTGGTGACCAGGAGCCCGGGGACGACGCCGCCGAGCGCCACCGCGAGCAGCGCGAACAGGAAGGAGTCGAGGCGCACGATGGGCTCGCCGGCGGGCCACGCGCTCCACTCGCTCACGCCGTCGGGGACGTAGCTGCCGGCGGCGTGGACGAGCCACGCGGCGGGGTACTGGTCGAAGTGGAGCGAGACGGTCGTTTCGAGCGGGTGGAGCGCCAGCGGCCAGCTCCAGATCACCGCGACCGCGAGGAACAACGGCAGCGACCAGCGGGCCGCCCCCCTGGGATCCGTCACGTTCCGGCTCCGCTCGCGGCTCCGGCGGGCGCCCGGTCGGCCTCCCGCTCGGCCGACGCCCGCTCGGACGACGCCCGCTCGGCCAATGCGCGCTCGGCGGCCCGCGCCTGGAGCGCGATGGCGCCCAGCACGAGCACGAGCACGGCCCAGAAGGTGCTGGCCAGCACCGGCAACGCTTCGATCGCGTGGGTCACCCGGCCGGGGCTCGCGCTCGTGCGGCGCGCCCCCACGAGCTCCCCGCCCTCGCGCGTGGTCACCTCCAACGCGACCTCGACGGTGCGGGCGTTTCCGACGTGCAGGCCCCCGGTGTACACGTCCCGGGTGAGGTCGTCGGTGGTGACGGTGAGGGCGACCTGGAGGTACTGCGCGGGGTCGCCGGTGATGGAGCCGGTCCACACGCGATCGCCGGGGGTGTCGTCGATGGTGGAGCCGTCGTCCCGGAGCACGACTGTCTGCGTGGTGCCGCTCTGCTCGATCGTCACGGTCACCCGCTCGGGCACCCGATCCGTGAACGCCGCGTGCACGACGACCCGCTGCGCGTCGGCCGCCTGGGCGGGAGCGAGGGCGAGGGAGAACGAGACGCCGAGGAGGAGACCGATCAAAAGATCCCCTCGATGGGCGGGGCGTCGAGATGTTCGGCCGGATCGACGTCACCCGCCGCGAGGAGCGTGGCGCCGAAGTTGGCCGCCACGAGTGACGTGCCGCCCGAGTCGAGCTCGCCCGTGCCGAGGTGGACGGGCTTTCCGAGCATGCGCTCGTCGTATTCGCCGATGACGCGGTCACCGCGGACCCCGCCGCCGACGAGCATCGCGGAGGTGACGGTGTAGTGGTCTTTCCCCGCCCACGAGTTGAGCTTGGGGCCGCGCCCCATCTCCGAGAGGACGACGATCGTGACCTCGCTCGAGAGGACCTCGCCGCTCACGCCAGTGGTGGTGTCGAGGAGCTCGACGAGATCGTCGAGGAACTGGAAGAGCTCCTCGAAGTGGGCGGACTGGATCGAGTTGTTCGAATGGGAGTCGAAGGTCTGCGCCCAGAGGCCCTCGTACTCGACGATGGCGCAGCGGGAGAGCCCGGCCGAGAGGCTGCTCACGGCGGTCTCGAAAGCACCCCAGCGGGCGTCCACGCCGCCCACGGACTGGAACCGCGACGCATCGCCCGAGATGGCGTCGATCTTGTCGAGCGAGGCGGCGTACCGCTCGGCCACGCGGGTCTGCCGGGCGCTGCGCGAGGACACCTGCCACGCGGCGATGCGCTCGCGGACCAGGGCGTCCACCTTGGCGTCCACCCCGGCCGGCGGGAGGTTGATCGGGGTGGTGAGGTGGGTGAGCGCGCGCCCGTCGAGGAGCTGGGAGAGCTGCGAGGTCGAGCCGACGCGCACGACCGAGCTCGTGTACTCGGCGGTGTAGGAGGGCCCGGACATGACGAGGTAGGGCAGCGGGAGGTCGGTGAGGGCGTTCCCCGCGAGGATGGAGCCCCAGTCGTCCGTGCCGTCGGTGTTGCGCCCGGTCATGAGCAGCCGCATGCACCGGTCATGGGTGATCGAGGGGACCTCGAACCCGTTGACGAAGCAGGTGCGGTCGTGGTTCCGCTCGAAGAACGACCGCACCGACGGGCGGGTGCCGTGGTCGACGAAGCGGAGGCCCCCGATGGTGGCGACCTCGGAGTCCCGCTCCATGTCCACGGAGTCCGACCCGTAGATCGGCGCGAAACAATAGGTCGGGTCCCACCCGCCCTTGCAGAAGAGGAACAGGAACTTGCGGCTGTCGGGGGAGACCTCGGCGCGACCGAGGCGCGGGGACAGGAGCGGCAGGAGCACCGACAGCGGGAGGACACGCAACAGATCGCGGCGGCTGGGCATGGTTCAGTCGCTCACGTAGGCGGGGTCGCGGAGGAGGACGGTCACGACAGCACCCCAGGCCATCGTGGGGCTGGCCTCGGCGGCGACGGCCTCCCAGAGGGCGGTCGCCGAGGCGATCCAGGTGGCGTCGGGGCGATCGGCGAGGATGCGGCGGTGGAGGTCGACCAGCTCGGCGTCGAACGCGGGATCCCCGGGGCGGGTGTCGAGCGTGGCGTGGCGGAACAAGCGGCGCGTGGCGCCCTCCGCGAAGTCGTTGGCCACCACGGTCGTGGCGGTGGCCTGTGCCATGCGCTCCACCACGAGTGCCCAGGTGACCCCCGGCTCCTGCTGGGGCCGGGTGACGTTGTCCCCGTTCACGCCGCCGCCGAGCACGCGGAAGCCGCGGGAATCGTTGCCGAGGAGCTCGAATCCGTCGGCGGTCCAGACGAACCCGGACAGGTCCTCGGCCACGGAGGCGAGCTGGTCGACGGAGAGCAGGCGGACGGTGCGCTCACGATCGACGACCGCCTCGGGGGCGTCGGCGGTGAGCGCGTCGGCCCGGTAGACGGGATCGTCGGTGATGGCGCGCAGCATGGTCTTCATGCTGTACCCGTCGGCCTCGTAGGCATCCCGGAAGGTCTCGACGCGGTCGAAGTCGGCGAGCTCCACCTCGCGCCGCCACATGGACGACGCCATGGTCTCCGCGGCGCAGCGGTGGAAGCGCGGGTCGGTGGCGATGTGTTCGCCCAGGTTCACGAGGCCGTACACCGGATCGCCGAACCACGCGGGCTCGACGCCGAGGGTCGCGGGGCCGAGCTGCTCGCGCTCCGCGTGGTAGGTCGACATCTCGATGGCGCTGTACTGGGACTGCCACCAGAAGCCGAAGAACATCGAGGCGACCGGCTCGATCGAGACGTGGCACGCCACGCAGTACGGCTCGGTCCGGAGCGCCTCCTCGGAGGTGGTGCCGCTCGAGAGCCCGCCGCTCGCCGAGAACGACACGGGGCGGGCGAGGAAGTCCTCGCAGAGGAACAACCGGAAGATCGCCGCCGCGCGCGTGCGGTTGTTGTTGAAGCGGTTGGTCGTGTAGCGCCACCAGAGGCCGTTGGTGGTGAGCACGCCGGCCGCCGGCCGATCGTCGGTGTAGTGGCTCTCCTGCCAGCCGGTCGCGCCGTCGGGGTAGGCGATGGGCCAGATGTCCGCGAGCATCTCGTTGGCCATCGTGTAGTCCGCGGTGACGATCTCGGTCCACGGCCGATCGTTGACCACCACGTTGGCCGCGAGCCGGAGCGGCTCCTCGCCGACCGACTCCTCGTAGACGTACTGCTGGGTGTTGGCGATCCCGTAGTCGTAGTAGGGCACGTCGAACAGGTCCACGCGGGTCTGCCACCGCTCGGCGAGCAGGCTGACCATGCGATCGCCGAGCGCGGGATCGTCCAGCATCGAGTCCCGCAGGCCGGCGAGCGCGCCGGGATCGGCCTCGACGGCGTCGAGCTCGTCGAGGGTGGGGAGCGTGCCGCGCAGATCGAGGCTCATCCGACGCAGGAGCCGCTCGGGGCCGAGCTCCACGATGTAGGCCGGCGGCGCCGACGGCGCGGCGGGCTCCTCGGGCGTGGGGGGAGAGCATGCCAGGACGAGGGCGAGGATCACGGGCTCCGCTCCAACATCGCCACGGCGCCGGTGTAGAGCGGCTCGAGCTCCACGCACGCCTCCACGTCGGGCCGGCCCGGGTAGGACAGGATCCCGCAGCCGTCGCAGCGGACGGCCAGGTCGAGCGTCCACCACGCGCCGGAGGGATCGCGCACGCCGATGGCGCCCGTCGGCGTGTCACACACGGCGGGGTCGACGGTGAACCCCTCGAACCAGAGGTCCACGCCCTCCGTGCCGAGCCCGCCGGCCACACCGAGGGCCGCGCCGCCACCGTCCGTGCGCTCGAGGTGCATCTCGAGCACCGCGCTGGTCCCCACCGCGAGCCACGGGCTGCCGCCGGGGTAGGCGAAGGTGCCGAGCACCTGCGCGCTGATGCTCCTCCCCGTGTCGGTGGCCTGCCCGGACCACATGACCTGGCCGCCGAAGTCGAGGGTGTCACCCGCGGCGTCGGTGATCGTGAAGTCACCGCCGATGAGCCGGGCGACCATGTCGGCGGTGCCCTCGCCGAGGTCGGCCTCGGTCAGCACCATCGACACCCCCGCGTAGTAGAGGCCGGAGTCGGACAGACACCCGGTGAGGGGCACGTAGGTGTCCATCAGCTGGTCCACGGGGCCGGGGCACTCGCTGTCCCCGAGCGCCATGAGCGCGATGTAGGTGTCGTACATGCCGAGCGGGTCGGGGAGCCCGTTGCGCGTGCCGATGCCGATGGCCGCCAGGGCCTCCTCCTCGGTGAGGAGCGGGGGCGGGGGCGCCACGACCGCCTCGGTGACCTCGTCCTCCTCCTCGTTCACGGCGCCCGCGGCCGTGTCCGACGGGGTGGGCGCGCACGCGACGACCAGGAGTGCGAGCAGCGACGACATGGTCCGAGTATACCTCACGGTCACGCCGTCAGAGCCCGCATTCGAGCAGGCGATCGAGCAGTACGAGGTCGTCCTCGGAGACGCCGCCACCGACCGGCATCGTCGCCTCGTCGAGCACCCGGACCCGCACGCGGTCGGCCTGGGCGCGCACCTGCGCCTCCGTGTCGAAGTCCACGCCGATCGGGGCGTCGGCGCGATCGGGCGTGGTCGAGGAGTGGCACGCGAGGCAGTAGGTCGCGAAGAACCCCTCCCCGAAGCTGTGCCAGTCCACATCGGGCCCGGTGTCGCACGTCGTGTCGCGGCCGGTGTCCGCGGGCGGGCCCGCGCAGGCGAGGAGGAGCATCAACATCCGCGCTGCTATCGCCGCGGGAAGCTCGCCGCCGTTCTACAGGCGGTACATCATGTACTGGAGCGTGCCGACGACGTCGTCGTTCGCGTTGCGCGCCACGCGGAAGGTGCTGAACACGACCTTGCCGTCACCGGAGTTGAAGCTGTAGAGCAGCGGGGCCGCGGTGAGCTGGTAGTCGGCGAGCCCCTCGGAGTAGGGCACGGTGCCGGAGACGTGGACCGAGACCGAGTCGGCCACGTCCACCACCGGCGGCCAGACCGGGAGGTCGTAGGTGACCTCGAGGTAGGAGGTGCCGAGGTACTCGGCCAGCGAGGTGTCGCTGATGGCGGCGGTCACGTTCTCGTAGTCGCCCTTCTGGGCGTCGTCCGGGATCTCGTCGGCGCCGACGAAGTCGGCCTTCTCCGGCCAGCCGATCTCGACCACGTCGTACGCCCAGTCGGAGGCGTAGATGCTGCCGCCGCCGTCGACGTAGTTGACGATGTTCGCGATGCGCTGGGCGGGGGCGGTGTTGCTGTCGTCCTCGAGGTCGTAGATGATCCCTTCCTCGATGAACCCGCCGTTGAAGAAGATGATGTCGTACTTGATGAGCTCGCCCGGGTCGTCGAGGAAGTCGGAGAGCTCCGACGCGTCGAGCCCGTCGATGAGGACGTAGTTCGCGAAGCCCATCTGGTTGAGGACGAGGTTGAAGTCGTCGAAGTCACCCGTGATGACCGCCACGTCGAGCGTGAGGGGGTCGAAGCAGTCGGGCTCGGGCAGATCGATGAGATCCCCGTTGCCGACCCAGACCTCCTGGGTCTCGAGGACCTCGGGGCCGTACTGCACGTAGTAGGTGTAGTAGCGGTCACCCGGGAGATCGCTGATCTCCCAGTACCCGTCGAGGTCGGAGTAGGCGATCCGGGTGTCGACGATGACGCCCTCGGCGTCGATGACGTTGAGGTAGGCCTGCGCGTCGGGCAGCCAGGTGGCCCCGGACGGATCGCAGACGCGACCTCGAATCGCGCCGTCCTTGATGTCGACGACGGGCTTCCGCTCGTAGTTGATCCCGGTCTCCGAGCAGGCGACGAGGGCGAGCGAGAGGGCGAGGAAGCGCATCAGGTCTCCACGAATCGGTGACACTATAGACCCGACCGATACGCATCCGTCAAGGAGGTTGTGCTTCTGGATCGGTGTCGGCACCGGACGTGTCGGAAACGCCCCCTTCGTCGGCTGGCGCGCGCGGGGCGACCGACGCGACCAACGCGTGGAGTCGCGCGGCGAGGCGCGCCGGGCAGGTGGGGTCGTCCCGGGTGAGGTCGCGCGATTCGCCTGGATCGACGAGGAGATCGTAGCAGGCGAGCGAGGGCAGGCGCCGCGCACCGGGGCCGTGGCTGAGCACCTGGACGAGCTTGAGGCCGCCGCTCCGGACCGATTGGAGCACGGTGCCGTCGTGATCCAGCTCCGAGAGCGCGTCGCGGCTGCCCGGGTGATCCGCCCACGTCGGCGCGACGAACGCGCTACGCGCGAGCCGATCGGCCTCGTCCTCGTCCTCGAACGGCTCGGGGGGCAAGAGCCGCGCGAGGTGGTCGTCGAACGCATCCTCGAAGAGGGAGGCGCCCTCCCAGCCCGGATCGGGCGCCAGGCCCGCGAGATCGGCGAGGGTGGGCGCGAGGTCGACCTGCCGGACCTGCCACGGCACGCGTGTGCCGGCCCGCGCGTTCCCCGGGAGCTTTACGAGGAGGGGCACGTGGACGAGCTCGTCGTAGAGGGTCTCGCCATCCCAGGCGCCGCCGTGGTCGCCGAGCTCGAGGCCGTGATCGCCGGTCACGATCACCAGCGCGTCGTCGTACCGGCCGGCGGACCGGAGCCCGCCGAAGAAGGCGCCGAGGGCCCCGTCGACCCGATCGACGGCCCCCGCGTAGCGCGCGCGCGCCTCGGCGCTCCCCTCCCCCGCTCCGAAGGTGGGGTGGTCCGCGCGGGTGTACGCCGTGCCGTCGAACGGCGCGGGGAACCAGGGGCCCGCGGGCTCGACGAGGTGCACGAACACGAACGCGCGATCGCCCGCGTTGGCGTCGAGGAAGGCGCGCGCGCGGGTGAGCTGGTCCGCGGCCGGCCGGAAGTGGTCCGAGATCCGCTCGGTGGGATCCAGCCGCTTGTAGAGCCGCGCGACGACGCCGTACAGCGCGAGCGTGTGCGTGCTGGCCGAGGCGCCGAGCGGGTACGCCGGGTCGAACGCATACCAGTCGAAGCCCTGGTCGAAGCCGAAGGTGGCGGCGAGCTCCGGGGTGTTGGGCAGGCCGCCGGTGGCGTAGCCGGCGTCGCGGAGGTGCTCGGCGAGGGTCACGACGTCGTCCGCGAGGGCGCCGGGCTGCGCGGCCGACCCCTGGCGCGAGGGCGAGCGCCCGGAGAACAGCGCCCCGACGGCGGGCCCGGTGCTCGCGGAGGCGGCCACGTGCTGCTCGAACACGACGGCGTCGGCGGCGAAGGCGTCGAGCGCCGGGGTGGCGCCGGGCCGCCCGAGCGCGTCGGCGCGCAGCCCGTCGATCACCACGAGCACCACGTCGGGGGCGGCGGTCGCGGCCTGCGGCCGGTGGGGCGCCAACGTGCCCACCGCGCCCGGCGCGGGCGCGAGCGAGAGGAGGGTGACGACGACGAGCCCCCCGCCCCACGACGCCGCCGTGCCGCGCGGGCGGTGGAGCATCCGGAGGGGGGTCTTGGTGAGGAGGTGGCCGCCGAGCCAGATCCCGACGAGGGCCACGAGGCCGAGCCCGGCCGGCGCGGCCTCGAAGAGGGGCGACGAGGCGTCGGAGGCGGCGCGGATGACCGTCACGCCGAGCACGGCCGCCACCCCGTGGAACGCGAGGCTCCACGCGCGCGCCGGCGTCACGCCGAGCCACCACCCCACCGGCACGAGGAGCACCCCGCCCCCGAGGCCGAGCACCGCGCCGATGCCGCCGTAGAGCACGTACGCGTAGGCGAGCGCCTCGTACTCGGTGGGCCGGATCAGGGAGAGGCGGGCGAGCGCCTCCACCGCGCCGACGACCGCGCCGCCGCACAGCCCGCCCGCCAGCCCGTACCACGCGTAGGCGAGCGGGCGCGGCGGGGGCTCGGGGATGGCGCGTCGGGTGGTCAACGGGGGGCGCCGCGCAGAGCGGCGCTCGCGCTGCCGAGCACGCGCGCCGGCTGCAGCCCCACGTAGGCGCGGTGCCGGTCGGCGGTGGTGTGGGGCACGAAGCCCACGCCGGTGACGTGTTCGTAGGCATACCCGGCGGTGATCCACCCGCCCGCGGGCAGGCGCCACATCGCGTCCACACCCGCCCGCCAGCGGTGTTCCTCGGTCATCAGGGTGAACAACTTGTCGTTGAGGGCCTCCACCACGCCGACGCGCCGGGTCCAGTCCGTCCAGCCGCGCAGGCGCCCGTCGGTAGCGCCGCCGCCCTCCCACGCGACAGCGCCGAACAATGTCTCGCTGTCCGTGCCGCCGAAGTGGCCCATCACCCGGCCGTCCTGGGTGAATCCGTCGTGATAGACGCGGTGTCCGACGTACCACCGGAAGTAGTCGTCCATCAGCCGCGTGTACTCCCCGGTCACGATGATGGGGGCGACCTTCACATCGACGCCGTAGAGGTTCCCCACCCCGGCGAGCGAGGGGTACGGGACCGGGCCGAGCTTCCGCCCGATGACGTCCTCCCCGCCGTACTGCACCCACGCCTCGACGTGGTCGATCGGGAGGCCCGTCCACTTGCGGAGGGGGAGGGTCACCCGCGCGTCGAGCGCGGCGAGCTCGTTCTGATCGGCGAGCACCCGGTCCGGATCCTCGTAGACGTGCGGCTCCGTCGGGAGGAGGAGCTGCCCCAGGTCCACCGGCGGCCGACCCACGCCCCCGAAGAGCGCGAGGCGCGAGGCGCCGAGCTCGATCCAGGGCACCGGCAGCCAGCGCAAGTCCGTGAGGAGGAGCCCGGGCCGCGACACGTCGTCCCGCGGGGCGCCGAGCCAGCCCGCGCCGGCCTCCGCGCGGAAGCGGCCGAGGCGATCGAACCACCCGGGGAGCCGCCCCTCCACGACCCCGGTGCCGAGCCACGGCGGGCGGGCGTTGTCGGAGAGCAGGAGCGCGCCGTGCCGACCGGGGCCGAGCCACCGGTCGCGGAGCCCGAACCCGAGGGACAGCCCGCGCCACGCGACGCCGCCCCAGAGCGTCGCGAGGCGCGCGGAGCCGGTGATGCCGGGGAGCGCGCCCGCCTGGGCCTCGGGCTCCACGAGCAGGGTGAACGGCCCGCTGTAGAGGGCGCCCACCGCGCCGACCGTGCCCGTGACGAGCCCGGGCTCCTCGTCGCCCCGGAGGCCGTCAGGCACGGCATCCCCGCCGGAGAGCCGCAGCCACGGACGGACCGACCACGTGGGATGCCAGCCGGTTGCGTCCAGCTCGGGCGCGAGGTCGGCGCGCAGGGCCTCGGGGCAAACGCCCTCCTCCACCGACGAGCCGAGCTTCGCGGCCAGATCCACGGGTGCGCGGCGCCCATCCCCCAGGAAGGCGTCGAGCGCGTGGGCGCGCACGCAGTCGCCCACCTCGACGGCGACGGGATCCGACCACGGCGCCGCCGCCGCCGGGAGCACCAACAGCCCGAACATGGCGCATGGTAGCGTGGTGACGATGCTCGTGCCGCTCCTCACGGGTGCCCTGGCCGCGGCCGCCGCCGGCCCGCTCGTTCACGAGGAGCCCGCGGGCCCCCTCGCTCACGAGCTCGCCTGGGCGGCGCCCCTCCCCGCCGAGCTCCATCCGTCGGCGCCGGTCGAGCCGCCGCGCTGGGAGGAGATCCCCGTCGGGCGCTCGCTGCATCCGGTGCGGTTCCAGTACGGGCGCCGCTACCAGCAGCTCGTCACCCGCACGATGGGCGGGCCCCGCGCGAGCGCCGTGTTCGGGCCCATCGTCGCCCAGGCCGACGTGCACTGGCGGTTGCTCGACGCCACGGGCCGCGGCCTGCCGGGCTCCGCGCTCTCGCCGACCGCGTGGCGGGACAGCGCGTTCGCGGGCTCCCTGCTCGCCGGCGAGCAGCTCCTCGACGAGACGATCGAGGGCGCCCCCGTGCTGTACGGGGTGTACCTCGCGGTCGACACGCTGCTCTCGCCGTCATTCGACGTGCGGCGCTCCCAGCCGAAGCGCGTGCAGGTCTCGCACCGGAGCGGCGGCCCCACGCGCCGCGCCGTCGAGCGCGCCGAGGAGGAGCTCGCCGAACCCCGGCCCGAACCCAGGACCTACCCGGCCGTCGGCGCCGGCCTCGACTGGGCTCTCCGCGAGGAGGACGCCCCCGCGGACTCACCGTTCGTCCGCTACACCGCCTGGGTCAACGTCTCGGAGCTGGGACTCACGTCCATGCGCTTCGAGTTCGCCCCCGCGGATCTCTCCTGGGTGCTCTCCGGCCGGGAGAAGGTGATCCCCCGCGTCTACCTCATCGGGAGCGCGCGGAGCGAGGACCTCGAGCCCGTCCCGGCGCGCCTCTCGGGCGGGATCATGTGGCTCCTCCCGTGGCGGGGGAACTGGAACCTCCGCTTCGAGCGCATCGTGTCGTTCTCCGCCGACGAGGAGCGCTGGCTGGTGACCCTCCGGTGCGAGAACCGCACCGGGGTCCCCGCCCCGCTCGACCCGCCCCTCGGCGACCGCGGCCGGCCCGGCCCCGTGCTGCCCTGGGTGCCCGAGGGCGGCCCCAACCGGACGACCCGGTGGTGATCCGGCCTATTTGAGGGTGCGCAGCGCGACGTTGACGTTGTACTGGACGTAGCGGTCGGTGGTCGTGTCGCGGAGGTGCACGAGCGCCACGAGCGCGGCCTTCTTGACCTCGGGGTCGAGCCCGCCCTCGTTTCCGATGTGGCCGACGGCCCAGACGGCGGCGAGCTGCTCGTGGTCGTTCGCGCCGAAGGTGGCGAGGTAGGCGAGCAGCGGGGGGACGCCCTCCTTGGCGAGGAGCCGCCCGAGGGCATCCGCCGCGGCGCGCCGGACCTTCGGGCTCTCGTCCCCTTCGAGGCGGGCGATGATCGCCGGGGCGGCGCCGACCGCCTCGAGCTCGGCGAGCGACTCGATCGCGTTGAGGCGCACCTGCTCGGAGGGGTCGGCGAGCACGGACACCAGGGCGTCGATGACGACCTGGTCGTCGAAATTCTGCGCGATCTTGGCGCCGTCCTCGCGCATCACCGGGTTCTCGGACGCGATCGCCATGGCGATCTCGTCGGGGCCGGCGCCGCAGGCGACGAGGAGGACGAGCAGCATCAGGCCCCCTTCGCCTTCGGGCCCGGTACGTCCGATGCCTCGGTCGGGCGCTGGGCGTACATGCGGGCGTAGGCCCGGTAGTTCCCGTAGCCGCTGCTCCGGGCGTCCACCTTGTTGAACACGACGCCGATGGGCTCGAAACCGCTGCCGTCGATGCGCCCGCGGAGGTCGGTCACCATGCGGCGGGTGGTACGGCCGGACTCGATGACGATGATCGTGCCCTTCGACGCGCGGCCGAGGTTCAGGGCATCCCCCACGGCGAGGACGGGCGGGGCATCCACCAGCACCATGTCGAAGCTCCGGGAGAGCTCCTGCAACATCTGCCGGAGCCGGAGGCTCTCGACGAGCCGGCCCGGGTTGTTGGGGAGCGGGCCCGACGTGAGGACGGCGAGGTTGGCCACCGGGGTGGACTGTATGGCGTCGGCCAGCGGCATCGTCTGCGAGAGGACGGAGGACACGCCGCGGTCGTTCGCGAGGGTCGGGAAGCTCTTGTGCTGGGCGGGGCGCCGGAGATCGCAGTCGACGATGACGACGCGCTTGCCGTCGTTCGCGAGGCAGATGGCGAGGTTCGTGCAGAAGGTGCTCTTGCCCTCGCCGGGGATGCTCGACGTGACCGTGAGGATGTCGATCGGCGCGTCGACGCCCGCGAACGCGATGCTGTTGCGGATGGCCCGGTAGGCCTCGAACAGGGGGTCCGTCGGGGGCAGGCCGTGGATGAGCTGGGTGGGCCCCTTGAGCTTGTAGGTCGGCACGATCCCGAGGACGGGGAGCGACCAGACGATGCGCAGGTCGTCGTTCGACTTGATGGTGTCGTCGACGTACTCGAAGAGGAACACGAGGCCGAACCCGACGCCCACGCCGACGATGCCGCCGAGCACGATGTAGACGAGGAGCTTCGGCGCGGCGGCGCGGTCCGGGGCCTTCGCCGGCTCGACCGACTTCATGTCGGACACGGTCATCGCCTCGGCGACGGCGATCTGGTACTGCTGCTCGAGCAGCGACTTGTAGATCGCCTGCGTGGCGTCGGCGGTGAGCTGGAGCTCGGCGATCTTGCGCCCCTTCTCGGGGAACGTGCCGGCCTCGGTGACCGTGGCCTGCACCGCGGAGAGCAGCTCGGTCCGGCGCATGAGCAGCCCGGCGAACTGCACCTGGAGGCCCTCGACGGCGGGGTCCATCTCGTGCTGCTCGCGGAGCGCCAGGGTGATCTCCGCCTCGACGCTGGAGATCTGGCGGTCGAGATCGAGGATATCGGGGTGCTTCGGGGTCTTGTCGAGGAGCTGGGCCTGCCGGGAGAGGCGGAGCTCGGTGAGCTTGCCGCGCAGCTCGCGAACCTGGGTGTTGGTGGCCATCGAGCCGGGGCTCACCAGGGCGACGGACTCCGCCTCGTTGCCGCGCTGGATCTGCCGGATCTGCGCCTGGAGGTCGGCCATCTCCGCCTCGGCCTGCACGATCTCGCCCACGAGGGAGCTCGCGCGCCCGACCGCGGCCTTGGTCTCCGCGTCGAGATCGATCACCTGCTCGGCCTGGAGCGCCGCGGCCACGCGCTGGAGGGCCTGGTCGAACTCCGACTGGAGCTTGTCGAGCTCGCCCTGCACGAACGTGAGGGCCTCCCGTGTGTCCTTCTTGGCGCTCTCCATCGACACGTCGAGGTAGACGGCGACCATCGTGTCGGCGAGGAGGGCGGAGAGCTCGGGGGTCTCCGAGGTGGCGGTGAACAGGAGGATGTTGGTGCCCTGGGCCTGCGTGATCTCCACGTAGGGCTGGGCCAGGATCTCGCCGTCGATGCCGGGGACGAGGAGCTTCTCCGCCATGAGGAGCTCGCCGTCGAGATCGCGGAGCTGGAGGCGCCACACCACCTCGTCGAGCACCGGCCGCATCTGGGCGAGCGAGATCTTCGTCTGCATGTCGTCGCTCGACCCGGAGAGCGACGAGGCCATCTCGCCGAGATCCATCTCGCCGAGGATCGACAGCGACGCGTCGGAGGACTCGACGGAGAGCTTCGCGGTGGCCTGGTAGCGCTTCGGGAGCACCATCGCGAGCAAGCCCGCCCCGACCGTGAAGAACACGACGGCCTGGAGGAAGATCCACTTCCTCCGGAGGAGCGCGGCGTAGACCTTCAGAAGCTCCATGATCTCCGTACGCGCGACGCGGCGTGTGTGCGGGCGGACGACGAGCCCCCGTCCACGCGGCCCGGGCCCTATAGCCACGCGACTCCCGAAACGGCAAGGAACGCCCTCGTGCTCGACCGCCGCCCGGACGTCCGCTCGCGGCCGACGTGCTGCTGTGGTATGCGGGCGGCCATGCGCGCGCCGCACCTACTGATCGTCGCCCTTGCCTGCGTGCTCTCGGCGTGCGCGTCGATCCAGCCGCCGCCCAACGTGGCCGACACCGAGGAGGTGCTCCGGCTCCCGCCGGCACAGGCCTTCACCTTCGGCCCGGGCGACAGCCTGCGCATCTGGGTCTGGCGCCACGAGGACCTCACCGTCGACGTGACCATCGCCCCCGACGGCGCGATCACCTACCCGCTCGCCGGGCGGATCGTCCTCGCCGGGCTCGGCTACGAGGCCGTCGTGGCCACCCTCCAGAACGCCATCGACGAGTACTACGTCGACGCCCAGGTCTCGGTGAACATCACGTCGGTGACCAACCAGAAGGTCATCGTCATCGGCGAGGTCGAGAACCCCCAGGTCCTCCAGATCGTGAACGAGATGTCCCTGCTCGAGGCCCTCACGCGCACGGGCGGCATCAACCCCGACGCGCGCACGAGCAACGTGCTGGTCATCCGCGGCGGCCTCGAGACCCCCGCGCTGTTCACCGTCAACGTCGACGCGATCTACGGCAAGGGCGACTTCTCGCAGATGGTCTACCTCCAGCGGGGCGACATCATCTACGTCCCCGCGAAGACGATCACGAACGTCGAGCGCTTCTTCCGCCGCGTGCAGGCCGTGCTGGCCCCCGCGGTGTCCGGCTCCGCCATCTACCGGAACATCATCTCGGGCGGCGCCGCGGGCTCGAACGTCGTTCCGCAATAAGCATGCGTCGCCGCGTCGCCTTCGGTCTGGGCCTGGTCGACGTAGCCGCGGTGCTCGCGGGCATCGCCACCGCGTGGGTGTTCTGGCTGTGGCTCGCCCCGAACCTCCAGCACCTCGTGCACGTGCAGCTCTGGGAGCTCTTCCTCCCGAACCCGTGGATGCCCGCGGGCACCGTCTACGTGGTGGGCTGGCTCCTCGCGCTCCGGCAGCTCGGGCTGCACGACCCCGGGCGCATGGAGAACAGCGTCCACATCGTGACCTCGACCACGCGCAGCGCCGTGTTCATGACGATGTTCACCCTCGTGGTGAACGCCGCGCTGGCCGAGCGGGTGTACCCCAAGGGCCTCGTCATCCCGCTGCTCGCGTTCTCCTGGTGCTACCTGACGCTCGCGCGGCTGCTGGTCTTCCGGCTGCTGCTGCGGCTCGAGGCCCCGCCCACCGCCGTGAACGCGATCATCGTCGGCGTCGGGGAGGACGCCGTCGTGATGGCGGAGCGTATGCACCGGGACGCCCGCCACGTCTGCACCGTCGCCGGGCACGTCCGCACCGCGATGTCCGGCCCCCCGATGGTGTCGTTGGACCGCGTGCTCGGCAACATCGGCGACATCCCCGCACTGGTGAACCGCCTGGACGTGCGGGTGGTCATCCTCGCCACGCGCACCCTCCCCCGGGACGACGCCATGCGGCTCGCGCTCCAGGCGGACCGGATGGGGCTCCGGGTCCTGCAGGCCCCCTACTCGTGGGGGGTGGTGAGCCCGCGGCTCGGCTTCGCCCGCATCGGCGGCCTCGACCTCATCGACCTCGCCGGGATCCGCTACCCCACCCTCGGCGAGCAGGTGAAGCGCGGGTTCGACCTCGCCGCGGTGCTCACCGGCGGCGCGCTGCTCCTGCCGTTCCTCCTCGTGCTCGCCCTCGTCATCCGGCTCGGCGACGGCGGCCCGGCGCTCTACACCGCGAAGCGCCTCGGGCGCGGCGGGCGCACCTTCGACTTTTTCAAGTTCCGCTCGATGGTCGTGGACGCCGACAAGATCAAGGACCAGCTCCGGGACCGCAACGAGTCCGACGGCCGCCTGTTCAAGATGAAGAACGACCCCCGGGTGACCCCCATCGGGCGCTTCATCCGCAAGTACTCGATCGACGAGCTCCCCCAGCTCCTCAACGTGCTGCGCGGCGAGATGAACCTCGTGGGGCCCCGGCCGCTGCCCGTCGAGGATCTCGCGGGCATCGAGGACGACGCGGAGATGCGCTACTGGTTCGACCAGCGCGCGAAGGTCAACCCCGGCATCACGGGGCTCTGGCAGGTGATGGGCCGGTCGGAGCTCGGGTTCGCCGAGATGGTCCGCCACGACATCTACTACATCCAGAACTGGTCGCTCTGGCTCGACCTGCAGGTGCTGCTGAAGACGGTGCCGGCGGTGTTGCGGGGGCGCGGGGCCGTCTGACCGCGGCGTGAACGAGGTCATCGGGGCGCGTCCCGCCGGCGCGGCGCCGGCGGG
>JAKFCH010000194.1:0-9461 GCA_036676765.1 Deltaproteobacteria bacterium | reverse complement strand
AGGGGTGCCCTCGGCGGCCGCCCGGAGGACGTCGAGCGGGGACCTGTCCGTCAGGGGTGCCCTCGGCGGCCGCCGCCTTCAGCAGGCCCTCGACTCGGCGCCGCTGTTCGGCTGATCAATGCCAGCTCAATTCCGGCGCGTCGTAAGTCAGTTTCCCTGACGTGAGGTACTAGTCCGTCGCCCGGGCGCGCTTGATCGAGGAGGAGAACCCGTCCTTCTCCATCGTCAGGGCCGTGAAGTACAGGTACATCGCGCCGTCCTCGGTACGGACGAACGTCGGGTCCATGTAGCACTCGCCCAGGCTGTTCTTGTCGCACTTGCCCGAGGACTGGAAGAGGAAGACGGGCGCCCCCGCGGCCGTGGCCCCGTCGGCGGACAGCGGCGTGTAGGCGATGCCGCCCACGGTCCCGTCGAGGCTGGTGTGGTAGAGGCGGGCGCCGCCCCCGTCGAGGTAGACGGGCTGGGGATCGACGTTGACGGCGGGGAGGATGGGCGCGGCGTCGAGGAGGGTCACGGCGAGCGTCTCGCCGTCGACGTGGGCCACGCGGATGCCGGCGCCCTCGGGCGTGAGCCCGAGCATGTCGCCATTGTAGTAGAGCAGGGCGTCGCCGTCGGCCTCGGCGAGGATGGAGGGGACGGAGAGGGTCTCGCCCTCGACGTGGCCGGTCCAGAGTGGCGCGTCGGCGGCGTCGAAGCCGTCGAGATCGGTGGTGTCCGCCGCCCAGAAGGACCGTCCGGACGGGCGGGAGCCGCCCTCGTCCGCGGTGCTGCACGCCGCGACGAAGCGCAGCGCGCCGACGCCGATGGGCCACATCGCGCCGTCCTCGAGGCGGTCTCCGCACGCGGTCGGGTAGTCCTCGGGGCCGACGAGCACCTCGGGCTCGCCCCACGTCACGCCGTCCTCCCCGTAGACGGCCGAGCGCGAGACGAACTGGTCGCCGCCGCGCATGTCCGTCGCCGAGAGCGCGTACCGGCCGTCGGGGGCGCGGAAGACGAGCGGGACCGAGAAGCCCTCCAGGACCCACGTCGTGTCGACGGTGAAGGCGAGGCCGCGATCCGGCGGCGCGGAGAAGCGCGCCCCGTCGGTCCACCACGCCGGCGGGGCGACGGAACCGGACGGATCGGTGTCGTCGGGGAGGCCCGTGTCGTCGGGGCCCGTATCGTCGGGGGTGCCGGAGTCGTCGGGGCCGCCCGTGTCGTCGAGGCCCGCGTCGTCGACGCCCGTGTCCTCGAGACCGGGGGCCGGGCGCGCGCACGCGAGGAACAGCAGGGGGAGGAGCATGGAACCGGCATAGTCCGCCGGGCGGGCCCTTGCCCCCCGGGGCCCCGGGCCCCACCTCAAGTGGGCAGCCCGAGCGTGTCGTGTTCGCCTCGTCGATGGTGCTCCTCCTCCTCACGCTGGCCGCGCTCGTCGGCGCCCTCGTGATCTTCGCGTGGGCGTGGTCCCGCGGCCTGTTGGAGGTCCACCCCGGCGACGACGCGCTCGCGCTCGACGAGGACGATCTCCGGATCGCCCGGCCGTGGGAGACCGCGGACCAGGCGAGCGCCCGGATCGCCGAGCACGGACCCGCGCTGCCGGCCCGACCGGGAGAGTGGGGCGGGGCGTGACCCCGCCGGACCCCGGCGAGCGGCGCGCCCTCGACGTCGCGGGCCGGGAGCCCGCGCTGTTCTGCTTCGTGACCGCCGTGTTCTGGCTGCTCGTGGGCTCGTTGTTCGGAGACATCGCGAGCTTCAAGTTCCAGTTCCCGGACTGGCTGACCAGTGTGGGCGCCACCACCTTCGGGCGCATGCGCACCGCCCACCTGAACGCGATGATCTACGGCTGGGCGTCGCTCGCCATGTTGGGCGTGTCGTGCTGGCTCATCCCGCGCCTGGTTCGGCAACCCCTGCGCTGGCCGCGCCTCGCGCTGGCCGGGGCGATGTTCTGGAACATCGGCCTCCTGGCCGGGGTGTCGGGTCTCGTCGGGGGGCGCACCGACGGCATCGAATGGCTGGAGCTCGACAGCCGGTTCGCCGATCCCTGGCTGGTCCTCGGCGGGGCCATGGTGGGCGGCGCGCTCCTCCGCACGCTCCTCGGCGCGAAGGTGGAGCACCTCTACGTGTCCGTCTGGTACACCGCGAGCGCCTTCGTCTGGTTCCCCATCATCTTCGTGATCGGGAACCTGCCATTCCACGGCGTCGAGTCCGCCGCGGTGAATTGGTTCTACGCGCACAACGCGCTCGGCTTCTGGCTCACCGCGGTGAGCCTCGGCGCCATCTACTACCTCATCCCCAAGGTGCTCGGGCGGCCCATCCACTCGTACCAGCTCTCGCTGGTCGGCTTCTGGTCGCTCGCGTTCTTCTACTCGCTCAACGGCATGCACCACCTCGTCGGTGGGCCCATGCCCACCTGGATGATCACCACCTCGATCGTCGCGAGCGGGATGATGGTCATCCCGGTGGCGGCGGTCGCGGTGAACCACCACATGACGATGGCCGGCCGCTTCCGCGCGCTCCGGTACTCCCCCACGCTGCGCTTCGTCGTGCTCGGGGCGATCGCCTACACCGCCGTCTCGCTCCAGGGGATCTTCACCGCCTTCGTCGAGGTGAACCGGGTGACCCACTTCACCCATTGGACCATCGCGCACTCCCACGTGGGCGTCTACGCGTTCGTCACCTTCACGATGTTTGGTTCCATCTACTACATCCTCCCGCGGCTGGTCGACCGCGAGTGGCCGAGCGCGGCGCTCATCACCTGGCACTTCTGGCTCTCCCTCGTCGGGATCGCGGCGTACGTCCTGGCGCTCATCGTCGGCGGCGTGCAGCAGGGCGTGGTCCTGCTCGATCCCGCGCGGCCCTTCCAGGACTCGGTCGAGGTCACGCTCCCCGGCCTCGCCGTCCGCTCGATCGCCGGGCTCGTGCTGACCGCCGGTCACCTCGTGTTCACCTGGCACATCGGGCGCATGCTGGCCCGGCACGTGCGCCGCGAACGGCGCCTGCCGCCCTGGCACGAGGCGCAGCCCCGCGTCTACGAGGGGTCTGGGTGAACGCCCGCGTCTGGCTCCTCCTGCTCGCGGCGTCGGCGATCATGTGCTTCGCGGCCATCGTGCTGGTCGTCGTCCCCCGGGCGATGTTCGCCCGGACGCCGCCCACGGCGAGCCGCGCGCCCTACACCCCGTCCGAGGCCTTCGGGCGCGCCCTCTACATCCGGGAGGGGTGCGTCTACTGCCACAGCCAGCAGGTGCGGGACGACACGATCACCACCGACAGCGCGCGCGGATGGGGTCGCCCGAGCGTGCCCGGCGACTACGTGTACGACGCGCCGCACCAGCTCGGCACGATGCGGACGGGCCCCGACCTGATGAACGTGGCCGCCCGCCTGCCCGACCGCCGCTGGCAGCTCCTGCACCTCTACCAACCGCGGGCCGTCGCGCCGTGGTCGATCATGCCGTCGTTCCCCTACCTCTTCGAAGTGAAGGACGTGGCCGGCCCGGAGGACGAGGTGGTCACGATCCCCGCGCCCTGGGCCCCCGCGGTCGGAATCGTGGTCGCGGGCCCCGAGGCCGGGGCGTTGGTCGACTACCTGCTCACCCTGGACCACACCGCGCCGGTGCCCGATGCCGACTGAGCCGCCGGGCGAGGGGGACCGCCCGACCGAGCCCGGCGCCCCGGGCGGCGCGACCGTCGAGCCCGTCGAGGCCGGCGCCGTCGAGGTCGAAGCCCTCCACCGGGCCATCGCGCGCGAGCCGCCCGAGCCCGAGGAGGGGCGGGAGCCGCCGCCGTGGTGGTTGTGGGTCGCCGTCGCGACCGCGTTGTTCTGGGGCGGGTTCTACCTGGGGCGCCACGGCGGGACCTTCGACACCCGGCCGCACGTCGGGTACCTGCCGCAGCAGGAGGTGGGCGGCGGGCCCCCGACCTCCGCGGCCCCGGGTGCGCCCACCGCGCCCGCGCCGCTCACCGGCCCGGAGATCTACACCCAACGCTGCGCCTCCTGTCACCAGGCCGCCGGCGAGGGCCTCGCGGGGGTGTTCCCGCCCATCGTCGGGTCGGAGTGGGTCTCGGGCGATCCCGGGGTGATCGTCCGCATCGTCCTCGACGGGCTCTCGGGCCCCGTCACGGTCCGCGGCCAGGCGTACGACGGGGTGATGCCCCCGTGGCGCGATCAGCTCGACGACGCCGCGATCGCCGCGGTGGTCAACCACGAGCGCTCGCTCGCGGGGGCGGGCGCCGAGCCGATCGAGGCGGCGTTCGTGGCCGAGGTGCGCGCCGCCACCGCGGGCCGGACCACGCCGTGGACGGCCGCCGAATTGGGAGCGCCATGAGCCGCGAGCGTACGAGCCGGGCGGTGGTCTCGGCGCTGTTCACCAGCGACGCCGCGGTCGAGCAGGCGATCTTCCTGCTCGAGCTCCGGGGCCTGCCGCGCGATCGGATCGAGGTGGTCGTCTCCCCCGAAGGCGCGCGACGGTGGTACGGCCGGCGGGCGCGCGGGGCGGGGCGCCAGGTCCTCGCGGGGGCCGGCGCGGGCGCCGTGATCGGGCTGCTCGTCGGCGCCGCGATCGCGCTGGTGGTGGTCGTCCTCCCGGGGCGCAACCCGCCGACGGTCGTGTTGTGGGCCCAGCTCCTCGGCCCCAACGCCGGCTCGATGGTCGGCGCCCTGATCGGCGCGGTGGTCGGTTGGTTCCTGCCCGAGCGGCCCCACCCGGCGTGGGGGCGTGTCGTCGGAACGGACGCCATCCTCGTGCTCGTCGAGGGGTGCTCCCCGGCGGAGGCCCCGCTGGCCGAGGAGGCATTGTCGTCGGCGGGGGGCACCGCGGTGGCGCGGGGGTGAGCCGTCAGGGCGTCGGCAAGCGCGCCAGCAGCGCCGCGAGCAGCACGGCCAGCCCCACCGCGACGAGCTCGGCGCCGAGCCCCGCGGGCCTCCCCGCCCGCACCGAGCGGCGCACCCGGACCGCGAAACCCAGGGCGACCCCCACCACGACCAGCTTCATCCCCAGCGCGCCGAGCCACGAGGCGCCCTCGAGATCCCCCGCCGCCAGCCGCGCCCACCCCGCCCCGATCAGCGTCGTGGCGCGCAGCCCGCCGGTCGCCACGAGTACGACGACACACCCGAGCGCCACCCGCCCGAAGCGCCTCGTCGCCGCCGGCCCCGCGCCGACGGCGAGCGCGAGCCCACCGAGCCACACCCCGGCCGCCGCGATGTGCAGCGTCGTGACGAGCACGGCGGCGCTCCACGTCCCCTCACCCGCCGCGTGACCGAGCCGCGCGAGCCCCCACGCCGCGCCCGCCGCGGGGATCCACGCCCACCGCCCGCCGAGCCAGGCCGCCGCGGCGAAGGCCGCGAAGACGGCGAGGCTCGCCCCGTACGCCGTCCCGGTGAGGACGGTCGGGATCGTGCGCGACAGCGGCCCCTCGACCACCGCGACGATGGCGACGAGCTGGAGCACGACCGCCCCGACCAGGAGGGCGCCTCCCACCCGCCGGAGGTCGCCCGCGGGGCGCTCCTCGCCGGTCGCCGCGCGCCAGCACGCCGACGCGGCCACCAACGCGAGCCCGAACACCGCCGCCGCGCGCGCCAGGGCCCCGTCGAGCAGGTGCTCCACGCTATTCGACGACGAACCGGAGCTCGCCGCTGACCGGATGCCCGTCCCGCGACACCACCCGCCACGTGACCCGGTACGCGCCGGGCCCGAGCGGGGGCAGCGCCCCGACGAGCGTGCGGGCATCGGCCCCGTCGGCGATCGGCGGCAACGCGGCCGGCGGCTCCCGTTCGAGCACCATCCGGCCCAGGGCGGGCTCCACCTCGTGGTCGAAGCGCAGCGTCACCCGCTCGGGCGCCGCGGTGAGCACCGCGCCGTTTGCGGGGGTGCTCGCGACGAGCCGGGCGTGCGCGAACGCGCCGAGGACGAGGCCGAGGAGGAACATGGCGGGAACGTAGGCACGCCGATGGACGAGGATGGTGGAGGAGCCCGGAGGCCGCTCCCGCGCCTACGGCGCCACGGCCTCCCAACACGGGCAGGCCGTGCCGGAGGGGCCCGCGTCGGCGCTCTTCCACGTCACCGGGGGGCTCGGGGCGTTCGGCTTGCCCTCGACGGGGGACACGAGCGTGCCCGGCTGGCCGCCCCCGACGAACCCTGCCCATTCGAGGAGCGTCGCCTGCTCGGCCGCCGTCGGCGCCACGGCCTCCTTCGCCACCACGAAGCCCACCGCGCGGGCCCGGCCCGGCGCGGCGTCGGCGCGTACGATCCCGACGGCGCGGCACCCCTCGCCCAGGAGCCACGTCATGTCGGTGGCCGGCGTGACCGACGTGTCGCGGAGGTGCACGCGGAGCACCGCGCGCCCCTCGGACGTGGCCTCCTCGATCCGCGCGCCCGCCGCGTACAGGCCCGCGTTCATCGCGGTCGACGGGCAGCGGTCGGCCCAGGCGAACAGCGCCCTCTCCCCGGGCGGCGGCGTGGCCGCGAGCGCGGGCGAGGCGGTGACGGACGCGAGGAGCAGGCTCACGACGAGGCGGTCGAGCATGGGGACGAACGTATCGCCGCCTCCCGCGACGCGCCCCGCCCCATCAGGCGTGGAGATCGCCAACGTCCTCGGTGGCGGGCGCCGTGCCGAGCAGCGCCGCCGCCGCGGGGGCCACGACCTCGGACCAGCCGCGGCGGATCACCTCGCGCGCCACCGCGCCCGGCAACA
This sequence comes from Deltaproteobacteria bacterium, assembly GCA_036676765.1. GTDB lineage: Bacteria > Myxococcota_A > UBA796 > UBA796 > SXON01 > CAJBVW01. The sequence goes on along the minus strand of JAKFCH010000194.1, from coordinate 2,795 downwards.
ACCCCGCCACCGCGTCCGACGGGAGCGCCGGAGGCGTCGCCAGCGCCCGCGCGACCGCCGCCCGCACCGGCTCCCCGCCGGCGTCGATCGCCCAGCGCACGGTCCGCCACGCGAGCGCGGCGTGCCGGGCCTCGTCGCGGGCGATGACGGTCAGCGTGGCGTGGATCGCGGGATCGACGGCCCGGTCGCGCGCCGCGGCCATCTGGAGCGCGGAGAGGGTCTCGGCCACGCAGCCTTCGCGCGCGGTGGCCTCCGCGAAGGACGCGAGGTCGGCGCACACCGAGAGATCGCCGAGCGCGAGGGGGCCGGGGCCGAGGGTGTCCTCCGCGAAGGCCGAGGCGATGCCGAACGCGAGCTTCGCGTGGCGGACCTCGTCGATCGCGGCGGCGTGGGCGGCCGCCACGAGCTCGGCGGGCGCGCCGAGCGCGAGCAGGTCGAGCGCGAAGCGGGAGAACGAGGCCACGGACGCGTGCTCGGCGAGGCCGATGCGCGCCCAGGTCTCCGCGAGTGCCTTGCGCGAGGGCTCGCCCTCCGCCGAGGGGGCCGGCGCCCGCCCCTCCGTCCAGCCCCCGGCGCGGGCCAGCGGCGCGAGACGCGGCCGGCCCCCGAGCACCAGCGGGCGCCCGTAGTCGCAGGGCTCGTCGGGCGGGTCGACGGTGATCGGGTAGAGGCACCAGGCCGCCGGGGCCGCGCCGCCGATGAACGCGCAGCCGTCGTCGAGCACCCCCGCGCCGTCGACCGACAGCACGATCGCGCCGCAGGTGGCGGGGATCACCTGGTCCAGGACCACGTCGACGGCCTCGGGGCACGCGGCGAGGTCGCCCGCGACCTGGTAGCAGCCGGTCTCGCTCGTGGTCACGTCGGTGTCGGTGTCGGTGTCCGTGTCGGTATCGGCGTCCGTGTCCGTGTCGGCGTCCGCGGTGTCGGCCGTGTCCTCTCCCTTGGGCATGGGGCAGCCGACGAGCGGCAGGAGCAGGAGCAGGAGCGAGCGGTACGAGTCGGCCATGGAGCGCCTCCACGCACAAGGTAGCCGGCATTCCGGGAGGGAGGCGCCCGGACCTACTCCACGATCCGGATCGCCATCGCGCCCGGCGGGTCCTTGCTCCCGAACGCGAGCTCGTAGTGAGCGGTCACCTGCACGCCCACCGTGCCGTCGACCACCGCGAGCGTGACGGGCACGCGCACGACACAGGTGCCGTCGGCCTCGTGGGTGGCGTCGAGGCCCTCCGCCGCGGGATCCTCGCATCCGACCATCGGGCTGTCCACGACGAGCTCGAGGTACTCCACGCCGGGGATGGCGACCTCCACCTGCTCGTCGCCCGCCGTGGCCGTCAGCACCGGGCTCCCGTCCGACCGCACCGCGAAGATGCTGAGGTCCAGCCAGTTCGACGGGTTCGCCGCCATCGCCGCGGCGTCCGCCTCCAGGCGCAGCATCACCTCGGTCGACTCGCCCGGGCCGAGCGTGATCTCCACGCTCTCGACGTCGTCGTACAGCTCCGAGTGCGACACCTCGTAGTCGGAGCAACCGGCGAGCGACGCGAACGCGAGGACCCGGCGCACACCCGAGAGGGACCTCAGGCGCGACTCCGGCGCCGCCGCGACGCCACCAGCGCACCCAGCGCCACGAGCCAGCCCGCGCCGCCCGAGGCCGCCTCGGTAGCGCCGCAGCCGCACTCCGCGACATCCGCCTTCTCGTCCGACTCGACCTCCTCGCACCCCTCGTCGATCTCGCCGTCGCAGGTGTTGTCGATCCCGTCGCACATCTCCTCGATGCCGGGGTTCACCCACCCGTTGGCGTCGTCGCAGTCGCCGTCCGCGGCGGTCACGCCGTCGCCGTCGAGATCGTCGATGCCCTCGTCGACGAGCCCGTCGCAGTCGTCGTCCACGTCGTTGTCGGCCTCGTCGGTGCCGGGCCGCACGTCCGCGTTGGTGTCGTCACAATCGCCGGCCTCGTCGGAGAGCCCGTCGCCGTCGTCGTCGCGGGCGTCGCTGCCCTCGTCCACGAGCCCGTCGCAGTCGTCGTCGCGGCCGTTGGACGCCTCGGTCGCGTCGGGGAGCACGCCGGCATCGGTGTCGTCACAGTCGCCGCCGGCCTCGGTGAGGCCGTCGCCGTCGTCGTCGTAGGCGGTGGTCCCCTCGTCCACGAGGCCGTCGCAGTCGTTGTCGAGGCCGTCGGGGAGCTCGAGCGCGCCCGGGTAGACGGCGCCGTTGCCCGAGTCGCAGTCTCCGGCGTCGTCGGTGTACCCGTCCGCGTCGGGGTCGAACACGCCGTCGTCCACGACGCCGTCGCAGTCGTCGTCGATGCCGTTGCCGTCCATCTCGGCGGCCCCGGGGCTCGCGAAGACGTCGCCGTCGTTGCAGTCCCCGTCGACCTCGGAGTAGCCGTCCCCGTCGTCGTCGTAGAGGGCGGTGCCCTCGTCGGTCGTCCCGTCGCAGTCCTCGTCGGCGCCGTCCGGGGTCTCGGAGCCGCCCGGGAACGAGGTCGCGTCGGCGTCGTCGCAGTCCCCGCCGGACTCGGTCACGCCGTCGCCGTCGTCGTCGTACCAGTCGGTCCCCTCGTCCATCGTGCCGTCGCAGTCGTCGTCCACGCCGTCGGCGCCCTCGGTCGCGCCCGGCCGCACGCCGGCGTCGGAGTCGTCGCAGTCGGACCCGCCCACCACGCGGGCGTCCACGCCGTCCCCGTCCACGTCGGTCAAGTCGGCGCCGTCGCAGTCGTTGTCGATGCCGTCGTAGGCGACCTCGGTGGCGTCGGGGTGCACCGCGCGCACGCTGTCGTCGCAGTCGTCGCCGCCGCA
>JAKFCH010000193.1:0-4543 GCA_036676765.1 Deltaproteobacteria bacterium | reverse complement strand
GCCCATCGGCCCACGGCCCCGCGGCGCGCCAACCGCCACCGCGTCGGCGCGCCCGCCGCCGCGTCAGGCCGCCCGCTCCCACATCCCCGGCACCCCGCCCGGCCGCACCCAGCCGGCGCGGATCCAGGCGTCGACCGGGTGGTGGACGCCCACCTTGCCGACGTAGAGCAGGCGCAGGTCACCGCCGGCGTCGAGCCAGGCGCGCACGCGACGGTAGCCGCGCAGGTACACGGTGTCCTTGGCGTAGACGCCCGGCAGCTCCGGGCGCGCGAGCCCACGCTTGACCCGGAGCGCGATCTGCCAGGCGCCGCCGCGCCCGACGGCGGGGACGAGGGCGTCGTAGAGGTCGCGGAAGCCGTGCGTCCGGGCGAGCCGCACCGCGCGGATCAGCAGCGACTGGCGCGACACGAAGCCCGGCGAGAGCGTCCGCATGCGCTCCTCCGCGACGATGGCGAGCCCCTCCTCGGTGAGGAGCCCCCGGGCGAGCCCGGTGGAGAAGATGCGCAGGGGCTGGGCCTCGCCGTTCCGGCCGCGCGTGGCGTGAACGTCGATCTCGTGGGCCACGAGGCCGACGCGGTCGGTGTCGCGGAAGCGGGCGGCGGGGTTCACCCGCACGGCGCGGCGCGTGGCGTCGACGAGCACGCGCGAGGCCAGCACCGGATCCCACGTGACCTCCCAGTCGTGGAGGCCGCGGTGGCGCAGCGCGTCGCGGAAGGTGGCGAGCATGCGGTCCGCGCCGATCTCGCCGACCGCGGGGGCGGCGGGCGGGGGCGCGGGGACCTCGTCGGGGTCGCTCGCGTCGGGCAGCCAGTCGCACAAGGCGGCGAGCGCCTCGAAGGGCTCGGCCTCGCGGTGCTCCAGGGCGAGGATCAGCGCGCGGGTCTCGGCGATGGCGGCCGCCACTTCGCGCCCGAGCGGATGGGAGGCCGGCACCACCAGCCCGTCGAGCAGCGCGCGCGCCTCGGGGGCCCAGGTAGCAGGCGCGTAGACGAACGGGGGCGCCTCCGCCCCGGCGAGGAAGGCGGCGCGCGCCTCGACGATGTTCTCGGGGTTGAGGTGCGCGGAGAACCGGATGGCCGCGTGCACCGCATGCAGCCTCGCGTCGGCGTGCACGATCTCGTCGGGGAGCGGCTCGGGCATGGCGCCACGGTAGCCAGCGCGGCGGGAGAACGCCCTGGCGATCGTCCACCGCGGTGAAATCGCTTCCGGGCGGCGGTGTGCGCGGGTTCGGACGCCCCGACTCGCGGCGCGGCGGGCAGCGGGCTAAGCGCGCGGCGTAATGAGCCTCTCGATCGAGGAGATCGCGTCCCTGCCCGTGCCCCTGCTCCGCCAGGGGCTCGCGCCGTGGGTCGCCTCGCACGTGGTCACGACACCCGACGCGGCGGCCGCCCTCCAGTCGGCCCTGCAAGCCCGTCTCGACGCCACGAGCGACCACGCGCTGGCCACGATGCTCGCGACCTTCGCCGCCGCGGGAGACGCGTGGCGGTTCCACGCCGCCGACCCGTGCGCGCGCGCGCTCACCCGCGTCTACATGGCCGCGATGACCCCCACGTGGTCCGCCGAGGGCCTCGAGAAGCTCGACGCCTGGCTCGCTTCCGGGCCGGCGCGGCGCATGGTCGTCTGCAACCACCTGTCCTACACCGACACGCAGCTCACCGACTCGATCCTCGCGCTCGAGGGGCGCGCGGCCTTCGCGGACCGGCTCGTGGCCATCGCCGGGCCCAAGGTCTACACGGACCCGTGGCGGCGCCTCGCCGCGATCTCGCTGCACACCCGCAAGACGGTGCAGTCGAGCGCCGTCGCGACGGAGCAGGTCGCCGGCGCGCCGCAGTCCGCCCGCGAGCTCGCCACCATCGCGATCGAGACACTCCGGGAGTGCGAACGCCTCATGGACGAGGGCTACGTCGTGCTCCTCTACCCCGAGGGCACGCGGTCGCGGTCGGGCCGCCTGCAGCCGTTCCTCCGCGCGGCCGGGCGCTACCTCCAGATCCCCGGGCTCTCGGTGCTCCCGATGGCGCAGACCGGCTCCGAGCGCGTCTTCCCCATCGACGACCCGCGCATGCATCCGGCCCCCGTCCGCATCGCGTTCGGCGAGCCGTTCGTGACGGAGGCGTACCCCGGCAAACAGGGCGCGCTGGCGGAGGCGCACGCGCGCATCGGGGGGCTGCTGCCCGAGGCGTATCGACCCGAGCCGGTCGCGCCGTCGGTCGGGTAGCGCTTCGGTGGTGGGGCGCCCCCGCCCGCGCGGACGCGGGCGGGCGGGCGTCCTTCGGGGTCGGCGCCGAGCGCCTCCGTCGTCCCGCCGCGCGCGGGCCGACCGCGGCGGGCGGTCGGATCCCGGGGAGGCCTTCGGCCCCGCGCACCGGGTCGCCCACCGCGCCCTGCGGCCCCCCTGGCGCGGGGATGGTCGTGTGCGACCGCCCGTGACGTCCGTCCGCCCGGGGTAGGCGCGCACCCTCGACGGACGGACGTCCCCGACGTCCGTCCGCCCGGGGTAGGCGCGCACCCTCGACGGACGGACGTCTCCCGCCGCTGGACGCACCGATGATCACGGCGACATCGCACCCCACGCGCTAGACGGGACCGTGCTTCCGCTGCTGCCGACCCTCGTCCTCGCCGTGTCGACCGCGTCCGCGTCCGCGGTCGAGCTCGCCGTCGGGCCGTGGGTGGGTTTGTACGCGCCCCAGGGGACGCGCGGCACCGAGGCCGGCGTCGCGTGGGGCGGACGGGCGCGGGTCCGGTGGTCCGAGGCGTGGGGCCTGGAGGCGATGGGCGGCACGCGCCCCGGCGGGCCGCTCGGCACGTTGGGGCTGGTGCGCTTCCTGGGCGATCCGAGCGCCGACCTGATCCTGCACGTGGCGGCCAGCGCCGGCATCCAGGGCAACCGCGCCGGGCTCGCTACGCTCGGCGCCGGCGCGGACGTGGTGTTGACGCGGTGGCTCGATCTCCGCGTGGAGGGACGGTTCGAGGTCACCACCCGCGGCGGGACGGCCGTCCTCTTCGACATCAGCCCGACGTTCCACACGCTGCGCCGCTACGACGCCGACGTGGACGGGGTCCCCGACCGCGTCGACGCGTGCCCGCGCCAGCCCGAGGACCGCGACGGGCACGCCGACGTGGACGGCTGCCCGGACCCCGACAACGACGCCGACGGCGTCCCCGACCTCTCGGACACCTGCGCGGACGTGCCCGAGGATCCCGACGGGCACTTCGACAAGGACGGCTGCCCCGACCCCGACGACGACGAGGACGGCGTGTTCGACGCGCTCGACCGCTGTCGCGAGGTGCCCGAGGACCGCGACGGACACGAGGACGCCGACGGCTGCCCCGATCCCGACAACGACGGAGATCTCGTGCGGGACGAGCTGGACCGCTGCGGCGACGTGAAGGAGGACTCCGACAACTACGAGGACGACGACGGCTGCCCCGATCCCGACAACGACGGGGACGGCGTGGCCGATCGGTGGGACGCCGACCCGCTCGCCGCAGAGGTCTACAACGGCTGGCTCGACGGCGACGGGATGCCCGACGGCGTGCCCCCCGTGCTGGCGCGGCTGCTCGGACCGGTACACGTGACGTTCACCGGCGATCTCGCGGCGGGCGTCTCCGCGAGCGGCCCCTACGTGGGTCGTCTCGCGGACGTGCTCGCCAGCTTCCCGGAGGCACGCGTGGAGCTCGGGGTGACGGCGCAGGACCCGCTCGTCGCGGCGGCGCGCGCGGCGGCGCTCGTGCGGGCGCTCGTGGCGGAGGGAGCCGCCGAGGTCCAGATCGTCACGGTGCCGAGCGCGGGAAGCGACGGCGTCACCGCGGCGATGGCGCGGTAGCGGGCACGAGCGCCGCGTCCGCCGGGGGCGTCCGCCTTCCAGGCGCCTGGCGAGGGAACGGGGCGGGCGCGCACGAGACCTGAACCGTGGACGAGAGGATGTCCCACATCCTCGGCCCTGCGGTTCGAGACTCCGCGCCGCGGGGGGCCGCGAGCGCGGATCGCGGGCACGAGCGCCGCGGCCGCGTGACGTTCGCACCGACGTCGCGAGTCATCCGCGCTCGAACGTCACGCCTCACGCGCCGAGCGTGACGTTCGACGCGAGATGAGGGGGTCATCTCACGCTGAACGTCACGCCTGGGCCGTCGAACGTGACGTTCGACCGAAGATGGTGGGCCATCTCGGGGGAAACGTCACGGTCGACCGCCGCGCCGCCGTCACCGGCGCGTGCGAGGCCATCACCTGCCGCTTCATGGAAGGGCGACGCCCGCGTTCACGCGACGTCGCGAGTCATGCGCACTCGAACGTGGCGCCGTAGCGGGGCGGTCGTCCGGGGTCCGCGCCCCAGCCGACCGGAAGGCGGCCCGCTTCCGAGCGGGCCGGTCCCGATGCGACGCCGCGAGGCGGAGCGTCGGACCGAGCGCGGAGCGCGAGCCTGGAGGTGCGCGTTCGAGCGCACGACATCAGCGAGGTGGAAGTCCTCGTCGTCCCTGCGCCACAGGGATGCAACCGACTGCAACTGCGTCGCCGCGAGGCGGGGTGGGGAGCAGCAGAACGTGG
>JAKFCH010000192.1:0-36242 GCA_036676765.1 Deltaproteobacteria bacterium | reverse complement strand
CTGGACTGGGCGAAACGGATGTACGCGGACGGCCGACGCCGCGGTCAGTCCGCGGGAACGGCGTACCGCCGGATCGCTCGCTGCATGCTCAGGATCCTCACCGCGATGGTGCGCACGGGCGAGAACTACGACGACGCGCGCTACGTCGCCGCGCTGAAGGCCAAGGGCGTCCCGTGGATGGAAGAGAGCGCCGCCGCCTGAGAACTCTGATTTTTCCTACAGAATTTGCTGGATGGGACGCCTCCGGTCCTGGCGGAGCCTTGTCCGCCTTTGGCGCGGGCGGGTGGTGACACCTGCCGCCCCAACCCGTCGTCTTGTGCGACGTGCACGGTTTCGCTACACTCCAGGGAAACCTCGATTTACCGTGCGGGGGCGGACACCATGGCCGAGCACCAACGCGTCGCCCCCACCGTCCAGTCCGCACGGACCGTCGAGCGCGCGTCGGCGGGGGTGGGCACCGCGGCGTCGAACGACGCCCGGCGGCGCGCCCTCCCTGAGGGCGGTGGGGGCGGCCGGGTTCCCGCGCTGGACGACGTGTTCTGGGAGGGGTTCTCGGACCAGCACGTCGGCCTGATGGGCGACATCGTCGAGGTGACCGCGCGCGCCATCGATCTCCAACCCCAGGTCCCCTCCCCGGAGGACGCGGCGACCCTCGACCGACACATCGACGGGATCTTCGCCCTCGAGCAGGCGCTCGCGGCGGCGATCACCGACGCGCACGCGGGCTCGGTATATGGAGACGACGATGCGCTGGAGATCGACACCGCCGCCATGCAGTCCGCGGTCGACCTCTGGGACCGCATCGATGTCGCCCTGGACCTCCTCCGCGAACACAACGACCTGTACACGGCCGTGCTCGGCGTGGACCTGGCGGGACAGATGAAGCAGCTCGCGGTGCTCGCCCGGCTGGTCATCGACTCGGGCCTCGAACGCTCGATGGCCGAGGCGGGGAAGGGGATGCAGGCGAAGCTCGCGGCGTTCGACGAGTCGTGGAAGGTGGCGGCGAAGTCGGTGGCGAAGCTGCCGTTGGACGTGGGGGTCGATGTCGCGGTGGGGGCGGGGATCTCGATGGCGCTTGCCGCGATGGGAGTGACGGCCACAGCGCCCGCGGTGGCGATGGCGCTGTTGATCGCCGGCGCTGCATCACTGGCTTGGAATGCGGCTTCCAGCGGAATGGGCCCCAAACCGGGGCCGATCCACGAGACGTTGGGAAAGCTCAACGGTTCCGTCGATGTCGCGGCTGACGCGGCCGCGATCGAACAGGTGGGCCGGGGAATCCGTACCGGTGCGGAAGGCGTCGGGAAGGTCAGCCTCGGCATGACGGTCCTGCTCGACGTGGTGAGCACTGGGGTGGCCATCGACGGGATGTACGAGGCGGCGTCGGCATGGGAGGCGTTCAAGCGAGAAGATGCCCGGATGCAGACCCTGTGGGCTCAGTGTGTGCTCTTCTTCGGGGGCTTCGTACGGTTCACGGAGCAGATGCAGGGTGCCGCCACGACCCTCGGCGAGACCATCGAGCACAAACGGCTCGCGATCGAGCGGCTCGAGTCCATCTACGGCGACGCCCTCCATGACGTCTGACGGGGCCCACTGGAGGCCACCCGCCTTCTTCGTCACGAACGGGCGCGGACTCCTGGTTACCGGGGTGGCGGTGGTCGGGTTCTGGACGCTCGGCTTGGGCGGCGAGTCCGTTACCTGTGAAGGCTCCACCACTCGGTGGCGGTGCGAGCACCAAGCGGAGTCGGTGATCGGTCGCGTCGTCGCAATCGGTATTGGAGACGCCCCCCTCACGGGACCGAACGACCGCACGAAAACCGAGATCGTCTACCGTCGGGGCGGACGGTACGCGGCCATCATCCACGCGGACGATTCGTCCTTCCGCATGCCTACCCAACCCTCCCGTGAGCTCGCCGACGCCGATCGCCGGGCGTGGCTCGGTTGGGCCAAGGCGCCCAAAGGCACGTTCACACGACGAGGCCCCACCGACGGACGTTTCTGGCCGATCGCCACGGCGGTCACGCTACTCGGGTTGGCTACCTTCCTCGCCACCGCCTGGGTCCACCTCCGCCCCCCCACGCGTTGACGCCCAATCGCAGCGCCCCCGCCCACCGGGCGCGGTCGGCGCGGCTCGGCGCGCCGGGGACCGCGCCCTGCGTCGGTCGCCCCCCCTCCGCCGACTAGACCGCCCGCGTCACGAAGCTCCGCAACCACGGGATCTCCGGGTCGGGCTCGATGGGCTTGGGCGAGTGGTCGGTCTCCACGAAGACGACGAGCGACTCGGGGTGGCGACGGCGGAACAGGTTGACGTTGGCCGGCTCGTTGTCGAGGTAGAGCACGACGTGGCCCATGGCGGCGACGATCTCGAGCGCGCCCTCCTTGAACTCGGTGTCGTCGGTGCGGAAGTCGGGCTTGACGAGCAGGGTGGCGCCGGCCTCGTCGAAGGGGAAGCCGAAGCGGCGGAGGGCGTGCTCGGTGCCGACGCGCATGGTCTCGTCGCGACCGGTGAGGTACACGCAGTGGAGACCGGCCGCGTGGACCTCCCGCACGAGCGCGGCGGCGCCGGGCATCGCGTGGTCGTAGAGGACGTAGGCGGACGTGAAGAAGTGGCGCTCCCACCACGAGCGCACGTCGTGGAAGTGGGTCTCGACCCAGTCGGCGTCGACGCCGGCGTTGCCGAGGGTGGTGCGGAGGGACCAGTCGACGAAATGGTCCACGCCCACGCGGTACAGCGGGTCGAAGCCCGAGCGGGCGGCGAGCTCGCGGAGGATCTGGACCTGGCGCGGGCGGGTGTCGAAGAGGCAGCCGTCGAGGTCGAACACGGCCACGTGGCCGGGGCCCATGGTGGTCGCGTGCGTGGTGATGCGCCCGAGGAGCTCGGCGCCCTCCTCCGACCAGTCGAGCGGCGCGTAGCCGCGGGAGCGGCGCTGGGGGACGACGGGATTCATGCACCCTCCTTCGGGGACAGCTCCTCGAGGATCTCGCGGACGGTGTCGGCGGCCTCGCTGCCGAGCGCGTCGAGCTGGGCGAGGCTGCCGCGGAGGAGCGCGAGGCCCTCGTCGGTCTCGCCGGCGGCGACGAGCACCTGGCCCATCATGCCGGCCGACACGGCGGCCTCGTGGACGAGGCCCATGCCCTGCTGGATGTCGTGCGCGGCCTCGAAGCTCCGCTTGGCGCCGAGCAGATCGGCATCCCCGGCGAGCCGCGTCGCGAGGGCGAAGTGCGCGGCGGCCTCGGCCTCGCGATCCCCGGTGCGGGCGGCCGCGGGGACGAGCGCCTTGGCGGCGGCGAGGGCCTTGTCGGGGCGCTCGTGCTCGTCCCCCATGGCCTGGACGAGCTGGAGCACGGTGATCTCGCCGATCCAATTCTCGGCGTCTCGCAACGTGCGAACGGCGTAGTCGAGGCGATCGAAGGCCTCCTCGGTGAGCCCGAGGGAGAACTCGACCCCGGCGAGCTCGCGGAGCACGTTGGCGCGCCCCTCGACGTCCTTCATGAGCTCGCGGCCCACGAGCACCTCCTCGAGCACCTTGCGGGCGGTGTTGTACTGCCCCATGAGCGCGTGGACGGTGCCGATGTGCTGGAGCGCGTCGACCTCGGCCTGGCGGTTCTTCGCCTGCCGGGCGAGGTCGAGCCCCTGCTTGGCGTGGTTGAGCGCGCGGTCGAAGTCCTTCCGCTGCATCCACACCGTCGCGAACAGGAGCTGGAGCGCCGAACGGCCGCGCTCGGCACCCGGAACGTCGAGCGCCCAGAGGCCCCGCTGCACCAGGGCCTCGGCGGCGTCGGCATCCCCGAGCTGGAGGACGACCTGCGCGAGCTGGTGCAGGGCGTGCGCGAGGGCGTCCTTGTCGCTCGTCTTCTCGGCGGCGCCGACGTGCTGCTCACCCGCGGTGCGCGCGCCCGCGAGATCGCCCATGCGGACGCAGAGCTCGAAGCGCTCCTGCCAGAGCGAGGCGACGCCCTCCCAGTCACCCGTCGTCTCCCGCAGGGGGATCGCGGCGTCGATGTGGGCGAGCGCGTGCTCCACCCGCCCGCCCAGGATGTGGGTGATGGCGAGCACCTGGTGCGCGGCGGCGGCGCCGGTGCGATCGTTCGCCGTGGAGAAGCCCTCGAGGGCCTCCTCGGCGGCGGCGCGGGCTGCGTCGGGGTGGTTCTGCTGGAGCGCCGTGAGCGCCGCGTGGAGCTTCTGTGCGGCCGGCCCGGTGTCGGTCATGGAACCTCGCGAGTGCGGGCCTTAACCGGAGGGCCCCGAACCGGGGGCCCTCTCGTGCCTCGCGGTGCCGCTGGCTCCGGGGCGTCGGTCCGGCCGCCGTCAGCCGGGGGGCGTCGCGAGCGCCTCGGCGAGCCCGTCGGCGAGGGGGCGCGCGCGGAAGTCGAGATCGCGGGCCGCGGCGGAGGTGTCGTAGGCCACCCAGAGGGGCACGGGCACGCGGAGCAGGCGGGCGCCGCCGCCGCGGAGCCGGACGAGGCCCGCGAGGATGTCCGCGAGCGGCGTGGGCGGTCCCGCGACGTTGTAGGCGCGACCGATGGAGGCGGGGTTGGCGAGCGCCGCCGCGACCGCGCGCGCGACATCGCCGGCGTGCACCGCGGGGATGCCGACAGTGGGGGCGAACGCCACGGGCCGGGCCACCGTGCGGAGGAGGCGGGCGGTCCACTTCGGATCGCGGGAGCCGTAGACCGGCCCGGGGCGGACCACGGTGAGCGCGAGGCCGAGCGCCTCGGCGAGCGCCCAGGCGCGCTCCTCCGCGGCCTGCTTGCTCACGCAATAGCGCCAATCGGTGCCGGCGTGGGTCCAGGCGAACGCGCGGCGGCGCGGGCCGTAGCGCGGGTGGTCCTCCGGCATGGGATGGCGGAGCACGGTGCGGTAGATCGCGACCGTCGAGACGTACACGACGCGGCGCACCCCCGCGGCGGCGGCGGCACGGAGCGTGTTCTCGGTGCCGGTCACGTTGGTGCGGACGAAGTCCGCGAGCCCGCCCTGGAACGAGCCGAGCGCGGCGTTCGCGACGACGGCCTCGGCCCCGGCGAAGGCGGCCGCGAGCTCCTCCACCTCGGCGAGATCGGCCCGGGCGAAGGTGACGCCCGCCTCGGCGAGCCACGCGCCCGCGTCGGGGCGGCGCACCACGCCGCGCACCGCACGGCCCTCCGCGCGGAGCGCCGCCGCGACATGGCCGCCGAGGAACCCGGTCGCGCCGGTGACGGCGACGGTCACGCCGCGGCCGACGGCGTGGGGGCGGGCGCGGTGGGGGCCGGTTCGGTGGGGGCCGGCTCGGTGGGGGCCGGCGCCTCGGCGGCGAGGCGCCGCACTACGGCGCCCGCGCGGTGATCACGAGCTCGACGCGCTGGTTGCGGAGCCACGCCCCCGGGGTGTCGGCCGGGTCGAGGGGGCGCGCCCCGCCGTAGCCTGCCGCGACGAGCCGGGCGGGATCGAGCCCCCGCTCGACCAGCGCCGCGAGCACGGCCGAGGCGCGGGCGCCCGAGAGCGCGAGGTTGTCCTCGGGTGCGCCGCGGTTGTCGGTGTGGCCCTCGATGCGGAGGGCGAGGATCTCGGGGTGCGCGCGGAGGAGGGCCGCGAGCTCGTCGAGGAGGGGCTCGCTCGACGGGTCGATGGCGGCCCCGCTCCAGTGGATCTTCTGGAGGATGTCGATGCGCTCGGGACCGAGGCGCAGGCGCGCGGGCAGGAGCACGACCTCCACCCCGGTGGTCATGCCGGTGTCGACGTCCACGGAGACCCCCTGGGTCGCGTAGCCCTCGGCGGACACGAGGATCTGCCACGGGCCCGGCGAGACCTTGGCCATGCCGAGGCCGTCGACGATCGTGCCGCGCGCCACCGTGCCGAACGCCCACTCGGCGGTGACGGGGGCTCCCTTGGCGTCGGTCACCTCGACGTGGACGATGCCGGGCGGGAGCGTGCTCGTGCCGGGGACGATCAGGAAGTCGGCGACGGCGGGGCCACGGGTGGGTCGGGTCGCCGCGGGCTTCGTGGCCGCGGGCTTCGTGGCCACCGGCTTGGTTGCCACGGGCTTCGTGACGGCCGCGGGCTTCGTCTCCGCCGACACGGGCATCGGCCCGGAGGGCTTCGCCACCGGCTCCCACGTGAGCGCGAGGACCGCCCGCGCGGTCGGCGAGCCGATGCCGCCCAGGAGCCCGCGCCCGACCCCCGCGCGCACGGCGATCGGGTCGGACACGCGCACCCACCCACCGAGCATGCCCTCGAGGGCCTGGCCCGCGGGGTTGTCGAGGGCGGCGTAGGCGAGGTGGCCGGCGAAGTCGACCGACACGCCGGCGCGCTCGCCGAGGTCGAGGCCGAGGCCCGCGCGGTACACGAACACGTCGGAGACGGCGACGTTGTCGAGCGCCACGTCGGGGACGCCCCGGTGGCCGAGGTTGGCGGCGAGGAGGACGGGGCCGACCCGCTTGTCGACGATGGCGGAGATCTCCCACCCCACGCCGGCGCCCCCGAGCGGGACCGCGGTGGTGCTCGTCGGGAGCGAGACCCGCGCGCCGAGGGCGAATCCGACGGGCGCGGCGTGCTCCTCGAGGACGGTCCCCTTCAGGTCGACGGCGATGTCGCCGAGCCCGCCCCCGGTGGCCACCGCGCCGGTGGCCACGGGGTAGAGCGGCACGTCCACGGCGCCGCGGATCCGCCACGCGGTGAACCCCGCGATGGCGTCGATGCCGAGCACGTTGTCGACGACCTTCACGCGCTCCCCGGTGTCGTCCCAGATCCAGACGAAGGGCTCCTTCAGGAACCCCACCGCGACGCGGGCCGAGGGGCCGGGAGCGAGGTGGGAGTCGTCGGCCCACAAGGTGGAGGTGGCATCGACGGGGAAGCGGTAGAGCTGCGCGTCGACCGCCGGGACGGGGATCTGTTGGGCGTACGCGGCGCCGAGGAGCGAAAGGGCGGCGATCAAGCGCGCCGCCGACGGGCGAGGAGCCCGGCGAGGCCGAGCGCGAGCCACGTGGGGGGCGCCCCGCCGCTGTCACACGCCGCGCCGCCCCAGAAGCCGCCGGTGCGGGCAGCGGGTGGATCGTCGTCGGTGTCGGCGTCGGGATCGGTGTCGTCAGTGTCACCCGTGACGTCGGTGTCGTCGGTGTCGCCGGTGTCGCCGGTGTCACCGGTGTCACCCGAATCGCCGGTGTCCTCCCGGACGTCGTCCGAGGGATCGAGCGGGTCGGTGCCGTCGGTGTTCACCTCGGCGCCGTCGTCCACCCCGCCCCCGTCGGTGTCCGCGACGGTGGGATCGGTGCCGTGGACCTCGCGCTCGTCGTAGTCCTCGAGGCCGTCCCCGTCGGTGTCCAGCTCGTCGTCGGCCCGCCCGTCGCAATCGTCGTCGCGCTCGTTCGCGGTCTCCTCGGCGTCGGGGTGGACGCTCGCGTCGGTGTCGTCGCAGTCGGTGGCGTCGGCCACCAGGCCCGCCGAGAGCGCGCACACCCACACGGTGGCGCCGGGATCGCCAAAACCGTCCCCGTCGCTGTCGGCGTAGGCGACGAACCCGTCGGTCGCGTCGACGTCCACGGTGCCGTCACAGTCGTCGTCGATCCCGTTGCAGACCTCGAACCCGGCGGGGCTCACCGCGCCGTCGTCGTCGTCGCAGTCGGAGGCGTCGGCGACGTAGCCGTCGGGCAGATCGCACGCGAGCGCGACATCGCCGGGGTTGCCGTAGCTGTCGGCGTCGGCGTCGGCGTACCACGTGAGGGGATCGCTCGGGTCGTCGTCGACGAGGCCGTCGCAGTCCTGGTCCACGTCGTCGCAGGACTCGACGCCGTCGGGGGAGATGGCGGGGTCGCCGTCGTTGCAGTCCTCGTCGTTGTCGACGTAGCCCTCGGGCGCGTCGCACGAGAAGGCGTCGTCGGTGCCGCCGAAGGAGTCGCCGTCCTCGTCGAGGTACCAGGTGAGGCTGTCGACGGCGCTGTCGTCGACGGTGCCGTCACAGTCCTGGTCGGTGCCGTCACACGTCTCGGTCGCGGCGGGGCTGGTGGTGGCGCGCGCGTCGTCGCAATCGCCCCCGCGCGAGGCGGTGTAGAGCCCGGTGGCGGTGCAGGTGCACAGCGTGGCGGTGCCGCCGTAGGTGTCGGCGTCCCCGTCGTAGTAGCGGGTCACGCACGCGGTCGCGCCCGAGTCGTTGGTCGAGCCGTCGCAGTCGTCGTCGTAGGCGGTCGCGCAGGTCTCGGTGCCCGCCGGGGAGACCGCCGCGAGCGTGTCGTTGCAGTCGGTGCCGCCCGACGTGGTGGCGGTGTACCCGTCGCCGTCGGCGTCCGTGTCGCAGGCATCCCCGGCGCCGTCACCGTCGGCGTCCGCCTGGCTGGTGTTCGACACCGACGGGCAGTTGTCGTCCTCGTCGGGAACGAAGTCGGAGTCGGTGTCGGGGATGGACACGACCACGTCGTCGAACGCGCAGCCGCCGGACAGGGCGGACCCATTGTCGTAGCAGAACAGGCCGATGTACCCGTCGCTGAACGTGCTGTCGGTGACCGACATGATCTTGTCGGCGGCCTCGTAGGCGCCGCTCAGATCGTCGTCGAAGTACACGTCGATGCGCGTGCCCGCGGTCACGATCCGCACGTCGTGGGTGTAGTAGCTGGCATAGGTGCTCGACGAGGAGCCGAGCAGGGTCGCGACCCCGGCCGCTACCTTGTAGAGGCGCGCGCCGGTGAGCGGCGAGCCCCGGGCGCCCGAGCCGGTGCTCGGGTAGGCATCGCCCTTCGAGAAGTAGAGCAGGTACAGGTTGGCCGCGTCCTGGGCGCGGAACGAGAGGCCGATGGCGTCGTCGTCGTTCGAGTAGAGCGTGGCGTCGAAGGTGAAGTCGGACCAGGTGGCGCCGGTCTGGAACAGGTGGTTGTCCAGCGCGCCGCCGCTCCCCCACGTGCCGCCCGAGTCGTCGGTCGTGGCGTACACGGTGCCGCCGTACAGGGTCGACCACGGGTCCGAGTCGTACTGGGACTCCCACCCCGCGGTGCCCGTGAACGGGTTCCACGTGTAGGCATCGAAGTTGTCGCTGTAGTCGACGATGTCGGCGCCGAGCGCGGCCGCGGCCAGGAGCAGGAGCATGCCCGTCTGTACCATTTGTTGCGTCCGATCGCCGGGCGTCGGTGGGTTACGCCGGGTGGATGTCGCCCGAAGACCACCTCGCCGCCGTGCTCGACGCCCTCGGCTACCGCGCGGACCCCGAGGGGCAGGCCACGCCGGGTCGGCTCCTCGAGGTGTTGGAGGCCTTCGCGCCGGGACGGCCCGCCCCCGACCTCGTGTGCTTCGACGCGCCCGGGCAGGACCTGGTCGTGCTGCGCGCGCTCCCCTTCCACAGCCTCTGTGCGCACCATCTCCTTCCCTTCTTCGGGGAGGCCGACATCGCCTACCGCCCCGCCGGTCGGATCGCGGGGCTCGGCGGCATCGCCCGCGCGCTACGCCACGTGGCCCGCCAGCCGCAGCTCCAGGAGCGCCTCGGCGCCACGCTCGCCGACCACCTGCACGCGGCCCTCGGCGCCCCGGTCGGCGTGCGGCTCCGCGCGCGTCAACTCTGCATGGAGATGCGCGGCGTCGAGTCTCCCGGCACGGTGGAGACCGTGGCGTGGCGCGGAATGGCCGACGAGGCGCTGCGGCGGACCCTCGGGTGATCCGCCTCGACGGGGTGTCGTGGGCGCCCGACGGCCACACTGGGCCCCACCGGTTCGTGCTCGACCGCTTCGATCTCGCCGTCGAGCCGGGCCGCGTCACCACGATCGTGGGCCCGAGCGGCTGCGGCAAGAGCTCGCTCCTCCGCGTGCTCGCGGGCCTGCGCGCGCCCGACGCCGGGCGGGTCACCGGCGTGCCGGACCGCAAGGCGTTCGTGTTCCAGGACGCCGCGCTCCTGCCCTGGCTCTCCCTGCGCGCCAACGTGGCCCTCCCCGGCCGCTTCGGCCCCATCGCCGACGTGGACGACGCCCTGGCCCGCGTCGGGCTCGCCGCCCACGCCGACAAGCTCCCCGCCGCGCTCTCAGGGGGCCAGCGCATGCGCGGCTCGCTCGCCCGCGCGCTCGTCGCCCGCCCGGAGCTCGTGCTGCTCGACGAGGCGTTCGCCGCGCTCGACGGCCTCACCCGCGCGGCCGTCCAACGCGAGTTCCTCGCGCTCCAGGCCGAGCACGCGTGGACGGTGGTGATGGTCACCCACGAGCTCGCCGACGCCGTGCGCCTCTCCGACCGCGTGGTCGCCGTCGCCGGGCCGCCGCTCGTCGTGCGCGCCGACCTCGACATCCCCTTCCCCCGCCCGCGCGATCCCGCCGTCGTCCAGCCGATGCTGGCGCCGCTCGTGGCCCGCCTCGAAGCGGTGTACGCGGCATGATCCCGCTCCTCGGCGCGTCGTGAGCCGGCTCGGCCCCGCCCTCGCGCTGTTCGCCGGCCTCGCGCTCTGGGCGCTCGTGGCCGCGCGCGTCGGTCCCCTGCTGCTCGCCGGGCCGATCGAGGTGCTCCGGGCCCTCGTCACCGAGCGGGCGCGCCTCGGCGAGGCCACCCTCCGCACCGCGACGGCGGCCGTGGGCGGGCTCGGGCTCGCCACGGCCCTGGGCGTCACGTTCGCGGTGGGCGCGTGGTGGAGCCGCGCGCTCCGGGCCGCGCTCCTCCCCTACACCGTCGTTTTGCAGGTCATCCCGATCGTCGCGATCGCCCCCCTGCTCGTCGTGTGGCTCGGCTACGGCACCGCCGTGGCCCTCGCCACCGCCACCCTCGCGGCGTTCTACCCCGTCTACTCCGCCGCCACGACCGGCCTCGCCGCGCCACCCCGCGAGCTGGTCGACCTGTTCCGGCTCTACGGCGCGTCCCGCGCGGGCGAGCTCTGGCTCCTGCGGCTCCCCGCGGCGCTCCCCGCCTTGTTCTCCGGGCTGCGGTCGGCCGCCGGCCTCGCGGTCATCGGCGCGATCGTGGGCGAGTTCGTCGGCAGCAACGGCTACCCGCCGACGCTCGGCTACCTCGTCGTCTACAGCGCGCGCTCGGCCCGGCCCGACCTCTGCTTCGCGGCCATCGTGGGCGCGGCGGCGCTCGCGCTCGCGCTGCACTGGATCGTGCGGCGCCTGGAGGTGCGCGCGATCGGCCGGTGGTACGGGGCGTGATCGGTACGGAGCGAGCAGGGGCGCGACGTCCGTACGGGCGGGGTAGTCGCCCATCCTCGACGAACGGACGTCCTGGACGTCCGTACGGGCGGGGTAGTCGCCCATCCTCGACGAACGGACGTCCTGGACGTCCGTTCGGCCTGGGTAGTCGCCCATCCTCGACGAACGGACGTCCGAGTCGTCGTGCTCGCGCGCGGAGCCCGGGCCTGCGCCCACAATGAACCCACCGGATGAACGCACCGGGTGCCCGGCGCCCGCCTCGCGCGATCGGCCGATGGCCCCAGCACAAGCGAGGCGTGAGCCGCCGACGCCCGCTCCCCTGCAACGTCGCCGCGGCGGCCGCGCGTCGCGCGCGGTCCGGCCGCCCGCTCCCTCTCCCCTCCTGGCGGGCGGAACGTTTCCGCGATGGTACGTGGGCCGGATGTTCCTGCTCCTCCTTGCCTGCACCGGCGCCGCCCCCACCGACCCGACCGCCGCCCCCGGCGCCACGCCCCCCGCCGCCGCGACCGCCCCCGCCGCGAAGAAGCTCACCGTCGCCCTGAACTGGTACCCCGAGCCCGAATTCGGCGGCTTCTACGAGGCGGCCCTGGCCGGCACCTACGCGGCCGCCGGCCTCGACGTGGAGATCCTCCCCGGCGGGCCGGGCGCGCCGGTCCTCGAGCTGCTCGCCTCCGGAAAGGCCGACGTCGCCATCTCCGGCGCGGACGACCTCCTCATCCGCCGCGCCCGCGGCCTCGACGCCGTGGCCGTCCTCCCGGGCTTCCAGGACTCGCCGGTCGGCCTCATGGCGCACGCGGCGTCCGGGGTCGCGCGCTTCGAGGACGTGAAGGGGAAGGTCGCCATCGAGGCCGGCTCGCCGTTCCAGCAGTTCCTCTGGGGCAGGTTCGGGTGGGAGGGCAAGGTGGAGCCGGTGCCGACGACCGGCTCGATCGGCCCGTTCGCGGCGGACCCGACGCTCGTTCAGCAGGCATTCATCACGAGCGAGCCGTGCGTCGCCGAGGGGCAGGGCCTGACCGTGACGTTCCTCCCCGGTCGTGACGCCGGGTGGAACCCCTACGCCTCGCTCGCCGTGGTGCGCGGCGCCGACAAGGACGCGCCGTGGGTGCGCGCCTTCCACGACGCCAGCCTCGCGGGGTGGAAGGCCTACCTCGCCGATCCGACGCGCGGGAACGCCGAGATCGCCCGGCTCAACCCGAACCTCCCGATGGACCGCATGGGCTGCATCGTGGCGCGGCAGCGGCCCTTCGTCGAAGGGGCCGACGGCCTCGGCGAGATGACGGCGGCGCGCTGGGAGGCCACCGCCGCGGCGCTCCGCTCGGTCGGGCAGCCGGCGGACGCCACCGGGGCGTGGATCGATCTCGGGGGGTAGGCGGCGCGCGTCACGAACGCGCGATCCATTCCCGCGGGTGCCGGCATGGAGGGGGTGGGAGCCACATGCACCTCGCCCAACGCACACGCACTCCTTGCCCCGTCGCCACGGCGTTCGTGACCACCTGGGAGTCCCAGCTCGGGGACCATGACCGGCGGCGCATCGTCGGGCCGCTCCGTGCCCGCCTCGGGGGCGGCCGCTCGGGGGGCGGCACCGCCATCGAGAAGGCGACCGCGGCCACCGACTGGCTCGTCCGCACCTGCGCGCCCGCGTGGCTCGAGATCGCCAACCCCTCGCCCCACGCGCTGGCCGAGCTCCGGAACGCGCCCGTGCTCCACGTCGACGGCGACTCGCGCAAGGGCCGCATCGCCATCGACCGCGCCATCCGGGCGGTCCTCGGCGCGCGCATGATCGCCTGCAATGCCGCGTGGTCCCGCAGCCGTCCGCCGAGCCCCGAGCTCGCCGACGAGGGGCGCGCCCTCTCCGAGCGGCTCCTCCCCCGCGCGCTCGACTCCGCCCTCGGCCGCACCGGCTTCCACGCCGCGATCGCCGCCGCGGACCGCGCCCCGTTCAACAACCGCTGGCCCACCTTGCGCGACCACCTCCTCGGCCTCGCGCAGGCGTCCACGGCCGCGCTCACCTCGCAGTCCGTCTGGGCGGCGTCGAGCGTGCGGGACAACGGCCTGGGCGCCTGGGCGAGCGGCGCGGAGCGGCGCCTGGACCGTGAGATCACCGTGCTGACGGCACATCTGCAACCGCACGCCTTGCACCTCGCGCAGCAGATCCTGTCGCTCTGATCGGAGGGGGGCGCTGGTGGGCGCGGTGGGGGGCGCGACTCCCTGCGGCTCGCCGCGGCTGCGCTGTTGGGCGCGACCCCCGGCTGACGCCGAGGGTCGGGGCCTTCCGGGGTCGGCCTCCGGCCTCCGTCCGCCCGTTCGGGCGGGACCGGCCGGCGCAGCCGGCCGCCCTCCAGGTCCCTCGCGCGCGTGGTTGCTTGCGCCCAAATTGCTCATCGACAACATCGGCGACATCGGCCCCATCGCGCGGGCCGACGGGGCGCGCGATGGGGCCCCGCCGTCCTGGAATCGGTTCCAAGCCACCGTGATCCTGACGCCCTTTCGGTAGGCGGCCACCCGCACTATGATTCGGATCTTCCCGGTTGACCTCCATGTCTCGAAGCCTGATCGCCGTCCTCGCGCTGCCGCTCGTCGCCGCCTGCACCGGCGAGGCCGCGGAGTGTCCGGGTGGCTTCACGATGAACGAGGCGGGCCTGTGCATCGAAGATGCGGGAGATGCGGACACGGACACCGACACCGACACCGACACGGACACCGACACGGACACCGACACGGACACCGACACCGACACGGACACGGACACGGACACCGACACCGACACCGACACCGACGTCGAGCCCTCCTACACCGTGTGCGACGACGGCGTTGCGCCCTTCAGCGACATCCAGGACGCGGTTGACGTTGCGAGCGACGGCGATGTCATCACGGTGTGCGCCGGTACCTACTCCTACGTGGTCATCGACCGGGACGATCTCACGCTACTTGGGCTCGACGGAGCAGCCTCCACCATCATCGACGGGGGGGGCCATCCCGCCGTGCGTCTGGACACCGTGACCGCGGCCATCGAGGGGCTCACGCTCACGGGGAACGCCCCCGATGGCGAGGCCGGCGCGCTCTACGCGACCGATGCCGAGTTCACCGTCACCGACGTCATCGTGGACGGGTGCACCGGCTACACCGGCAATTGTGTACTCCAGGAACGTGGCAGCTCGGTTTGGGACGGCGTGGTGTTCGAGCGCAACACGTCCGCCCGCGGGTGGGTGTTCGTGGCGTGGGACACGGACTCCGCTCGCGCCGGCTCCGTCGACATGACGCACGTCATTTTCCGAGAAAACGAGGCCGCCGGCCTCTTCTACGTTCCGTACCTCGATCTCACGCTGACCAACAGCCTGTTCTACGAGAACATCATCACGGAGAGCTCCGACTCGATCGCGTTCTACCCCCACGAAACCGGTGACCACGTCGTTTGGAACAACACCTTCCACGACAACGAGTCCACCGTCACGAGCGTGACCATCCAAGTCGGAGACGGGGTCAACTTCCAGAACAACATCGTGAGCAGGTCGAGCGGTAACGTGACCATCGGCGCCAGCGCGGACGTAAACTACAACAACTTCTACGAAAACGGCGGCGAGAACGTGCGCTGGTGGGGCAGCGCGCGCGGCACCGGCAACGTCGAGACAAACCCCTTCTACACGGACGCCGACATCGGCGACTTCACCCTCGACGCCGGCTTCTCCCCCTGTGTCGACGCGGGCAACCCCCTCTCCGGATACAACGACGCCGACGGCACGCGGAACGACATGGGCGGGTATGGCGGGCCGGCGGGGAGCTGGTAGCGAACAACCAGCGGTCGTCCGCGCTTTCGCTGATTTGCCTTCGGAAGCGAGCGCGCCCGGGTGCATGGTGACAATGGGTCGATTGGCAGGGCTGCGCGTTTCTGCCACCGGCTATCGGGCGTCGACCACCGGTGACCACCGAGGTGCCGGCGGCCGCGATCCTGGCGGCGCTCGACCGCCCCGCCGGGCCCCGGGCTGGAAGGTCTGGCTCGACACGATCGGCCGTACTACGAGTTCATCGAGGACGCGACCGATAGGCGCCGCGTGTGGAGTATGATCCGCCGATGCACGAGCTCCTCCGCGGGCACGCCAGCTTGCGACCGGAGCTCGTGGCCCGCAGCCGCGCCTTCGTGCGCGAGCTCGCCTCCGAGGGCCCGTCTCCAGACGAGTTGTTCGTCGGCTGCGCCGACAGCCGGGTCATCCCCGACCTGCTCGTGCTGCACAGCCGGGTGTACGACCTCCCGGGCGCGCTCGCTGTCTACGACGACGACGCCCGGTTCGTGGCGCCCGGCACGTGAGCACCGACCCGCTCGATCGCCCCGTCAGCTTCGCGGGCCTGCGCCGGCTGCGCGCCCGCGGGCTCGTCGCCCCCGCCGACCTTCCGGCGGCGGTCCGGCACGTCGGCGCCCCGCCGCCGCCCGCCGCCTGGGCGGCCTTCTGCGACCGGCTGCTCCTGTTCCTCGGCGCCGCGCTGATCCTGGCCGGGGTGATCTATTTCTTCGCATTCAACTGGGACGGGATGGGCCGCTTCGCGCAGCTCGCGCTGCTGTCGGGGGCGATCGCGCTCGCCGCGCTCGCCGCCGCGATCCGGCTCGAACGCCCGGTCGGCCAGGCGCTCCTGCTCGCGGCGGCGGTCCTGGTCGGTCCGCTGCTCGGCCTCTTCGGCACCACCTACCAGACCGGCGCCGATCCGTACGGGCTGTTCGTGGCCTGGGCCGCGCTCACCCTGCCGTGGGCGGTGCTCGCGCGGCTGCCGTCGCTGTGGCTCGTGCAGGTGGCGCTGTGGAACGTCTCGATCGGCCTCTACTGGGTCGAGGTTGTCGAGCCCGACACCGCGACGATGGCCACCCTCTGCGTCCACCTGCTCGCGCTCGTGAACGGCGCCGCATGGCTCGCCTGGGAGCTCGGCCGCGCCTTCCTCCCGTGGATGCGCCCGCGCTGGTTGCCCCGCACCCTCGCCGCCGCCGCGCTGACCCCCACCGTCGGGACCACCGTGACCTTCATCCTCGCGCCGGGCGACGAGGAGCTGGGGGTGTGGCCCGGTGTGCCCATCCTGCTCGCGCTGCTCGCCGCGGCCTGGGTGTTCGGCCGGGTCCGCGTCCTGGATCGGGGCCTGCTCGCGCTCGCGGCCCTCGCGGTGCTGGTCTGCAGCTCGACGGTGCTCGGCCGCATCACCTTCGAGTTCGTCGAGGCCATCGACGTGGACCTCCTCACCGTCTTCGTCTCCCTGGCCGTGGGGCTGCTCGTCGCCGGGAAGGTGGCGCTCGCCGCGCACTGGATCCGGCACGTGGCGGGCGAGGAGGCGTCGTGACCTGGCGTGAGCTGCTGGCGCGTCTCCCCGGCACCGACGCCGCCGCCGCCGCCGCCGCGCTGCGCGATCCGAAGGTGGTGCCCCCGCCCATGCCGCTGCTCGTCAGGGTGCTGACCGCGATGGGCGCCTGGATCGCGAGCTGCTTCCTCCTCGGCTCGGTGGGGACCTGCGCCGGCCTGATCCTCGAGATCGACGAGCCCGAGGCGCTCGGACTGATCGGCCTGGTGCTGATCGTCGGCGCCCTGCTCGCCCGCCGCCTCGTGCCCGGGCTGTTCGCCAACCAGCTCGCGCTCTCCTTCGGCGCCGCCGGCCAGGTGATGTTCGGTGGCGCGCTGGTCCAGGTGGCGCCGGAGCGGACCATTGCCGTCGTGTGGCTCGTCCTCTCCGCCACGCTCGTGGCGCTCCACTCGGATCGCGTGCAGCGGTTCGTCAGCACGGTCATGGCGCTCTCAGCCCTCGCCTGGCTGATGCACCGCACCGGCTGGACCGGCGCGCCGGACGCCTTCGCGGTGCTGCTCACGCTGATCCTGATCGGTCTAGCCGCGCTGCCCCGGTCGATCTGGTTCGACGACGCGCCGGTGTTCGCCGGGGCCCTGATCATGCTGCTCTTCGGCCTCCTCTGGCTGCGCGCCGTGCTCTGGCTGCGCACCTTCGGCATCCCCGACGTCGACGCGCCCCTCATCGTCGCCACCCCCTGGGTGATCGCCGGCGCCCTGGTGCTGGCCGCCGGGCTCGCGCTGCGGCCCCACGGCGCCCGGCTCTTCTCGGAGCTCGGCCTCGTCGCCGTCGGCGGCGCGGCCGCGCTCGGCGCCGTCGCGCACGACCAGCCCGGCATCCTCGCCGCGCTGCTGGGGATGATCCTCGGCTTCGCCCGGCACCGCGCGCTCGTCGGCGTGGCCACCGGGTTCCTGGTCCTGTTCGGGATCTGGTTCTACTACGACCTCTCGCTGACCCTGTGGGTCAAGGCCGGCGTCCTCGTCGGCAGCGGGCTCACGCTGCTGCTCGTCCGGGCCTGGCTCGGCTGGCGCGGCTTCCTGCGGGTGGCCGCGTGATCCGGCGGCTCGTGGTGCTCCTCGCCCTCGCCGGGGTGCTGGGGATGGTGATCCGCGACGTGCGGATGAAGGAGGAGACGATCGCGACCGGACAGCGCGTCTACCTCGCGCTGCGGCCGGTCGATCCGCGCTCGCTCATCCAGGGCGACTACATGGCGCTCCGCTACCGCGTGAACGACGTGATCGACGCGCACGAGAAATGGCCGAAGGACGGCGCGATCGTCGTCCGTGACATGCCGGGTGCGGGCGCGGAGTTCGTCCGCCGGGACGAGGGCGGCGCGCTCTTCCCCGGCGAACTGCGGCTGCGCTACCGGATCCGCGGTGGTGAGCCGCAGGTGGGGAGCGACGCCTACCACTTCGAGGAGGGCACCGCGAAGCGGTACCAGGCCGCCCGGTACGCGGAGCTGCGGGTGGACGCGGCGGGCGAGTCGGTGCTCGTGAACCTCGCCGACGCCTCCTTCGTCCCGCTCGGGCCGGGCTTCGGGGGCGACCCCTGGTTGCTCCCCGACGCGAGACCCGGCGCCCCGGACGGACCGCCGACGTGGCTGGGCGAGATGATCGGAGCGCCGTCGGCCGTCGAGGCGCCGCCGGAGGAGCCGCCCGCCGACGCCGCCCCCGAGCCTCAGCCCCCCGGCGGGGCGTCGGGCGCTTGGTAGCACTCTCCGCTGCGCGAACACGGCCTCTCAGGGAACTCGCAGTACTGCCACCTCGTACTGGGTGATCTTGTCGTCGTGCGTCATCAACGTGAGACTCTCGCACATGGCCTGAGCCACGAGCATCCGGTCGAATGGATCATGGTGGTGGGGTGGCAGCACCACGGCTTCTCGCGTGTGTCGGAAGTGCACAGGAAGTTCCGTGAACCCGGCGGCCACGATGCCGTCCTCCACGGACTCGGGCAGCCGGAGCTTCCCGAGACTGACCTCAAGGCCCAATTCCCACGCCGTGGCGGCGCTTACGTAGACCTCCTCGGCCTCGGCGATCGCGCGAACCATCGCGGGGGAGAGGCGCGGATCCGCGGCCTTCCACCAAAGGAAGACATGGCTGTCGAGCAGGAGCCTCATTCGGGGCTGTCGCCGCCGAGCATGAGCGCCGCGATCGTGGCGTCGGCTTCGTCGAAGTCCGGCGCGACCCAGACCCGGCCCTCCCAGCCGCCTGGCCGACGCGCGGGCGGCGCGGCCAACGCAACCAGGCGAGCGGCTGGCTTGCCATTGCGGGCGATCACGATCTCTTCGCCCGCCGCAGCACGCTGGACCAGCTCGGAGAGGTGGGTCTTGGCGTCGTAGATGTTCACGGGGTTCATGTCCAGAGCGTAGCGTCCCTGACCAAGCTGGTCAATCCCGCACTGTCGCGAGGCCGGGAGCGGGAAGCGCGAGCGCCTCGGGCCAGCCCCCGACCCATTGTCCCCATGAACCCCAAGGCGGGCCGGCAGGGTAGCGAAACGCGGACCCGCGCTCCCACAGCCGCGATGCTACCAAACGCGCTCAACGGGGTAGCGGTCGAACTGGTCGTCAGCCGTGAGGATGGGTAGCCCCTCGACCAGGGCTTGGGCCACGAGGAGTCGGTCGAACGGGTCCGCGTGACGCCGAGATGACCCATCGGCATCGATCCAATCCACGTCGGGGAGGCTCGCGACCCGCAAGGAATGGGCCTGCTCAACGGGGAGGATCCGCATCCCCATGCGCAGGAGCTGCTCCCCCAACACGGCCGCAACGTCCCCGCCGAGATCCAGCTTGCCGAGCCTCGCCTTGACGAGGACCTCCCATGTGCTGGCGGCGCTCCACACGAGGGCGCTGCTGCGATCCTGGAGGACCCTGCGCGCCCGCGGCGAGAGGCGCTCCGGGGCCAGCAACGCGAAGAGGAGTCCGTTGGTGTCGACGAGTACCGTCATGCCAGGCTCAACGGTCGCGCTGGTCGTCTGCGCTTGGCGTGAAGAGGAATCCCTCGTCGAGCGGAGCGTCGAAGTCGTCCGCAATCCAACCTTTCCCCTCGAGCGCCCCGAGGACGCGCGGCGCATCGGGAGCCCCGGTGGTGATCGGAACCAGCCGCACGACCGGGCGTCCTGCGCGCGCGATGATCACGTCCTCCCCCGCTTCGGTTCGGTCGAGCAACCGCGAGAGCTGCGTCTTGGCCTCGAGCACGTTGACCTGAATCGGGGTTCGGTCGATCATGCGCGATCGAGGCGTAGAGATCGTCGCGTACACGACCCGACCCGCGTTCGACACCTCCCCTCCCAGGACGACGCGGACCTTGTCGTCGTCTGGCCGTGGTCCGCGCGGGAGGGCGTGTTCAGTGCGGAATCGCGGCAATCATCGTGCTTCCCTTCGCGAGAACCTCCTCCCGCACGACCGGAACGTCGTGAACAGGCGCGGGCCCCCGCACCGCTTCAATCGGCGCCCGTGCCAACGTACGCGAGAAGCTGCGACAGACGAGCCGGATCGTCGGTGAAGATCCCGTCGACCCCCAACGCGACGACCTCCTCGAGCTCCGCGGGATCGTTGACGGTCCACGGGTGGACCTCGAGCCCGAACGCGTGGGCCCCATCCACGAACGACGCATCGACCAGGAGGGTCTCGCCGATGTACATCGGGCTCTGGAGGAAGCGCGCGGGGGGCACGTAGTCGTCGTCGGCGGCGTTCTCGACGAACAGGACCACCTCGGAGAGGGTGAAAGACGTCTCCAGGTCGGGGGCGGCGGCGCGGAGGGCGGCAGCCGTGGCATCGTCGAAGGACCCACCGACCACACGCGCGCGCCCTCCATGCTCGTCGATGTCCGCGATCACCGCGTCCACGATCGAGGGCTCTGTCTGCTTGATCTCGACGGAGAACCGGATGTCGGGGAAGGCCGCGAGCACCTCCGCGAAGGTCGGGACGACGAGCCCGGCCCCGCGCCAGGGGTACGAGTCGCCGTCGTCGGCAGTGAACCAATACCCCGCGTCCAGCGCGCGGAGCGCCTCGAACGTCATGTCGCGGATGGGGCCGGTGCCGTTGGTGGTGCGGTCGACCGCGCCGTCGTGCATGCACACCACCACGCCGTCGGAGGTGGCGTGCGTGTCGCACTCCAGCGCGCCGGCGCCCACGGCGACGGCGTTCTCGTAGGCAACGAGCGTCTCCTCGGGCGCGAGGAGCCCGCCGCCGCGGTGCGCGATGTTCACCAGCCCCTCGACGTCCCAGGGGCCGGGCGCCCGGGCCGGGGACGCGGGAAGGTCGCTGGGGACGGCGCAGGCGAGGAGGAGCATCCGTGGGATCGTACGCCGGCAGGCAGCGCCGCGCTCGGCGGTACACTCGCCTCGCTCCGGAGGGCGCATCTCGCTGGCGGTGTACATCGACGCTCTTCCTGGCGGGATGCGCGCGAACGCCGCCGACGGCGCGCCCGGGGTCCTCGACGGCGCACGAGCCCGAGCAGCGGGGCGAGCATCCACCAGCGGGCGAGTGCTCCGGGCGATCCACACCCGCACTGCGAGGGAGGCGACGGCGCCTCGCTCGCGGGCACATCGCGCGGCGCCCACCCGAGCGGAGCGGACGCCTCGGTGGCCCGCGCCGCGTCCAGGTACACCCCGTCCCCCGTGTGCGCCTCGACCGGCGACACCCGGATCGCCGCGAGCAGCGGCTGGAAGCGCGAAACACGCATCCGATGGGGATGGCGCTCGGAGCGCCTCGTGCACAGCGCCGCCCCTACCGCCCCTACCGCCCCTCGCACGCCGCCACGGCCGAGGGCCCGGCCTCGAGCAGCCACGGCGCGGCGACCGCGCAGCCGCCCAGGGCCGCGGCCGAGCCGGCGGCGAGGAGCTCCACGTCACCCCGGCGGCCGCCACCATCGTTCCCGAGGTAGGTCCGCGCGGCGGCGAGGGCCTCGCCGTGGCGGGCGAGGTCGTAGAGCGCGCGCACACGGCGGACGGTCAGCTCGTCGCGCACGGAGGGCTGGGGGCCCACGATGGCGAGGCCGCGATCGAGGGCATCGAGGGCGTCGGCCGCGGGTGCGTCCGACGCCTGGAGCGCGCGGGCCCGACCGAGCAGGCCCGCCGCGGAGGTGGGGAGGCAGACCGCGGAGTCGCCCGCGTCGAGGGCGCGCGTCACGTCCTCGCCGCAGTCGACCTCGACGCGGCCGTGGCGCACCTCCACCCGGGTGCCGAGGGTGTCGCGCGCCACGGTGAACCCGGTGCCGACGACCCGCACCTCGGCCTCGCGCGTGGTCACGGCGAGGCGCACGCCCTTGTCGGCGGCGACCTCCACGTTGAGCACGCCGCTGTCCCACTTGATGCGCGGGGCGTCGGAGTGGCCGTCGATGCTGCCGGCGCCGGTGTAGCTGAGGGCCACGTTCGGGAGGGAGGTATCGATGGTCCAGCCGGCTTCGGCCGAGAGCGTGGCCGCGACCGCGACCGGCTCGGGCGCCACGGGCTCGATGACTGCGCGCGCGACGAACAGGCCGGCGGCTGCGATGGCGCCGGTCATCACGCCGATGGTGACGAGGCGGAGCGCGCGGGGGCGCCCCGGATCGCGGGCGGCGAGGCCCTCCGCCGGGCCGCTCCGTGCGAGGCGCGCGCGCACCCGCTGACAGGCCACGGGCGAGCTCTGCGGGAGGCTCGACAACAGGCGCGCCGCGCGAAGGTCCTGGCTCAGTTCCTCGTCCTCGGTCCTCATGTGTCCTCCACGTCCAGGCCGGCTCGCGCCGCGACCTCCAGAAAGCGGGCGCGCGCGCGCCGCATGCGGCTCTTCACGGTCCCGTGCGGGATGCCCAGCATCTCCGCGACCTCGCGGTCGGAGCGATCCTCCACCAGGCACAACAACAACACCTGCCGCTCGGCCAGCGGCAGCTGCGCGAGCACGGCGCGCACGCGCGCGGCGGTCTCGTCGGCGACCACGAGCGCCGCCGGGCCGCGGGCCGGATCGGCGACGTCGACCGTCAGGCCCGGCACCCACCGGCGCACCCACGCGCGCCGACGGTGCTGCGCGAGCACGCGGCGCGTGATGCCGAACAACCACGCCGCGAGGTGGGCCTCGTCGTAGAGGCGGTCCATGCGGCGCAGCGCGACGATGAACACGTCGTGCGCGGCGTCCTCCGCGTCGACGCCCGGGCCCCCGAGGTGGCCGCACCACCGCACCACGACCGGCAGCCACACGTCGAGCAGGCGGTCGCGCTCGCCGGACCCGCCGCGGAGAGGGGTGAGCTTCATGGGGTGGGGCGAAGGGTCCATCGTTTCGGTGAATGCCGGGACAGCGTAGATCGGATCACTCTTTCGACGGAGATTCGGGCAGGAGCCGGAACGCGATGCCGGTGCGCACACTCCAGTCGCCGAACCGCGTGGTGCCGTCTTCTTCGGAGCGCAGATCGACTTCGCGCGCGTCGAGCTGGAGATGCACGCCCGGCTCGACGACGAGGCGCGGCCCGGCCTGGATGGGGACCTCCACGCGCGTCGAGACGACCGGGATCCACGCGAGGCCGATGGGCGCGCCGTCCTTGAGGAAGCTCCGCATGGCCACGCCGGCCGTCACGCCGAAGTCGAAGCGGAGGGGCGCCGGCGCCGCGTACCAGGCGCCCGCCCATAGCTCGCCGGACCAGTAGCGCACGTCGTCGCTGATCTGGGGGAGGTCGGCGAGCGTCGTGAGCGAGAGGCCGACCGCGGGGCGGATGGGCGGCTGCCCGACGAGCTGGACCTCGGCCCAGAACACGCCGTTCGGGTTCGACCAGGGGCGGACCTCGGCGGCGGCGCCCACGCGCGGCTGGAACGACGGGGGCGGCGGGGCCGGCTCGGGCACGGGCTCGGGTTCGGGCGCGGGGGGCGGCGGCACGGGCTCGGGAGGCGACGACACCACGGGGGCGGGCTCGACGACGACGGGCTTCGGCTTCGGCTTCGGCGGGGGCGGCGGCGGGGTCACCACCTTGACCGGTTTCGGCGCGACCACCGGCTGGAGCAGGCTCGCGGCGAGCATCGCGAGATCCTCGCGGTCCTGCTCGGTGACCGGGGGCTGGACGCGCGCGTCGTGCACCACCCCGGCGAGGTCGCGGACGCGCACGGTCCAGGTGCCGGTGCCCGGCACGAGCTCGACCCAGGGGCCCTCCCCCGGCACGCCGACGGCCAGCCCCGCGATGGCGAGGGCTTCCTGCCAGTCCGCCGCGCGCTCCTGGGGCGGCAGGCGCACGGGGACGGCGGACGCGGCCTGGGCGGCTGCGAGGAGCAGAAGCACGAGCGTCATGTGGCGGGCCAACTTTCGCTCCGAACCGGAGCGGCGGCACCAATCCGGCGAACTCTTGACAAACCCTGGCGCAGCCGACGGCGCCCGGTGGGCCGTGACGGCGCCCGTGACATTCCACGGAAAAACCGTCTCGGTCGGGGGCCCCGCGGGGGCGCCGCCGCGGGAGACGCCCGGTTTCTCGGCGTGGCGGCCGTTGGCACACCGCTTGCGAAGGGCCGGCTCCCCCCCCCCGAGGTTTCCGTGTCCATCGGCCTGCTCCCCCTCCTCCTCGCGTGCGGCGGCGACACCGCCACTCCCGACGGCGCCGGTGCTCCCGTGCCCGCGGCCGCCGCCTCGCGCGAGCTCACGCTCGGCGCCTACACGACCCCCCGGGAGGCCTACGGCAAGGCGATCCTGCCGGCGTTCGCGGCCTCGTGGAAGGCGAAGACGGGCCAGACCGTCACCTTCCAGGAGTCGTACCAGGGGTCGGGATCCCAGGCGCGGGCGATCGTCGAGGGCTTCGAGGCCGACGTGGCCGCGCTCTCGCTCGATCCCGACCTCGCGACGATCGAGAAGGCGGGGCTCCTCACGCACGACTGGCGCGCGGCGGCGAACGGCGGGATCGTGTCGCGGAGCATCGTCGTCATCGCGGTGCGCCCGGGGAACCCGAAGGGCATCCGGGACTGGGCCGATCTCGCGCGCGACGACATCGAGGTGCTCACGCCGAACGTGCGCACGAGCGGCGGCGCGATGTGGAACGTCGCGGCCATCTGGGGCGCGGCCACGCGCGGCCGGGTCGATGGCGCCCTCCCCGGCGCGGCGGCGGGCGATCTCGCGGCCGCCGAAGCCCTCCTCGCCGGCGTCCTCGGCAACGTGAAGGTGATGGACAAGGGCGCCCGCGAGTCGATGGTGACCTTCGAGAACGGCGTCGGGGACGCCGCCATCACCTACGAGAACGAGGTGCTCGTCGCGAGGCGGGAGGGCAAGGCGATGGACTACGTCGTGCCCCCGTCGACCCTCTCGATCGAGAACCCGGTCGCGCTGATCGACGCGAACGTCGACGCGCACGGTACCCGCGATGTCGCCGAGGCGTTCGTGGCGTTCCTCGCCACCCCGGAGGCCCAGGCCGCCTACGGGACGTACGGGCTCCGTCCGGTCGACCCGTCCGCCACGCCCGCGGGCCTGCCCGCCGTGACCGACCTGTTCACCGTCCGCGACCTCGGCGGGTGGGCCGCGGTGCAGGAGACCCTCTTCGCGAAGGGCGGCGCCTACGACCGCGCGCTGGTGGCGGCCCAGGCGAGCAAGTGAACGTGGCCCTCACCGACGGCCGCGAGGCCCGGGACAATCGGAGGGTCCTTCCCGACGCGCCCCCCTCCGCCACGCGCCCCGCCATCAGGCGCCCCTGGCTGTCCGACCGGGCATCCGCGCTCGCCCTCCGCGGCGGCTTCGGCGCCTACGTGACCGTGCTCGTCGCCCTCCCGCTCCTCGCCCTCGTCGTGCGCGGCCTCTCCGACGGGCCCGCCGCGGCCTGGGCGGCGATCACCGCGCCCGCCGCGATGGCCGCGCTCCGCCTCTCCATCGGCACGGGTCTCGTGGCCGCGGTCCTCAACGGCGTCGCCGGTACCGCGATCGCCTGGGTGCTCGTCCGCTGGGACGTCCCCGGTCGGCGGCTCCTCTCCGCGCTCGTCGACCTCCCCCTCGCGATCCCCACGCTCGTCGCCGGCATCCTGCTCGTCGCGCTGTTCGGGCCCCAGACCCCCATCGGCGCCTGGCTCGGACAGCTCGATCTCGCTGTCGCGTACGCACGCCCCGGCATCGTGCTCGCGCTGCTGTTCGTGACCCTCCCGTTCGTGGTGCGCGCCGTGGAGCCCGTCCTCCACGAGCTCGACCCCGCCGAGGAGGAGGCCGCCACCACCCTCGGCGCCGGGCGTTGGCTCACGTTCCGGCACGTCCTCCTCCCGCCGCTCCTGCCCGCGATCGCCGCCGGCACCGTCCAGGTGTTCGCGCGCTCGGTGGCGGAGTTCGGCTCGCTCGCCGTGGTCTCCGGCAACATCCCGTTCGAGACGCTCACCGCGCCCGTCTACATCCTCGGCGAGGTCGAAGGCGGCGCGCCCGCCTCCGCCGCGGCGGTCTCGCTCGTCCTCCTCGCCCTCGCGCTCGCGCTCCAGCCCCTCTCCCACGCCTTCGCCCGGGCAGCCGGATCCCGCCGTGGGTAGCGCCGGCGTCGGCACCCCGACCTCCCGCCGTCCCATCGGACTCGAGTGGGCCCTCGTCGCGATGGTGGGCCTCTACGTCGCCGGACTCCTGCTCGTGCCCCTGTTCGCGCTGGTCCGGGCCGTCGCCGCCGACCTCCCCGCCGTCGTGGCCGCGCTCACCGTGCCGGACGCGCTGCGCGCCCTCGGGCTCTCCGTGGGCCTCGCCGCGGTCGCGCTCCTCCTCAACGGCATCGCCGGCATCGCCGGGGCGCTCGTGCTCACCCGCCAGCGCTTCGCCGGGCGGGCGCTCCTCGACGCGCTGGTCGACCTCCCGCTCGCCGTCTCCCCCGTCATGACCGGGCTCGCGTTCCTGCTCCTGTTCGGCCGCAACGGCTGGCTCGGCCCCGTGCTCCAGGCCGTCGGGATCAAGGTCGCCTTCGCGATCCCCGGGCTCGTGCTCGCGACCGTGTTCGTGACCCTGCCGTTCATGCTCCGCGAGATCGCGCTCGTTCTCGAGGAGCTCGGCACCTCCGAGGAGGACGCCGCGGCCACGCTCGGCGCCTCCGCGTGGCAGACGTTCCGGCTCGTGACCCTGCCGAACGTCCGCGAGGGGCTCATCCTCGGCGCCACCCTCACCGTCGCGCGCGCCCTCGGCGAGTTCGGCGCGGTGCTGGTCCTCGGGGGCGCCATCTCGGGCCGCACCGACACCGCCACGACGTTCATCCACAACGCGATGGAGGAGCGCCACACCACGTCGGCGTACGGCATGGCGCTCGTGCTCGCCGCGGCCGCCGCCGCGCTCCTCGTCCTGCTTCAGCGTCCGTCTCCGAAGTCCAGGGGTAAGTGATGGGAATCCGTGTAG
This sequence comes from Deltaproteobacteria bacterium, assembly GCA_036676765.1. Classification (GTDB taxonomy): domain Bacteria; phylum Myxococcota_A; class UBA796; order UBA796; family SXON01; genus CAJBVW01. The sequence goes on along the minus strand of JAKFCH010000192.1, from coordinate 9,571 downwards.
AACACCTCGTCAAGCACTTCCACGTAGTAGGGCGGGGACCCAACCGGGTGGTGGACGACGTGAGCTTCGAGGTGCGGCCCGGCGAGCTCGTGGCGCTCCTCGGCCCCTCGGGCGGCGGCAAGAGCACGGTGCTCCGCATCATCGCGGGGCTCGAGCAGCCCGACGGCGGCGAGGTGTGGCTCGACGGGCGCCGCGTCGACGCCGTCCACGCCCGCGAGCGGCAGGTCGGCTTCGTGTTCCAGCACTACGCCCTGTTCCGGCACATGACCGTCGCGCAGAACGTCGCCTTCGGGCTCCGCGTGCAGGGCGCGACCGCGAAGGACCAGGCCGACCGGGTCGGACACCTCCTCTCGCTCATGGGGCTCGCCGGCCTCGAGGATCGGCTCCCCTCCCAGCTCTCCGGCGGCCAACGGCAACGGGCGGCCCTCGCCCGCGCACTCGCCCCGGCGCCGAAGCTCCTCCTCCTCGACGAGCCGTTCGGGGCGGTGGACGCCAAGGTCCGCGAGGAGCTCAGGCGATGGTTGAGGAAGCTCCACGACGAGGTCCACACCACCTCGATCTTCGTGACCCACGACCAGGAGGAGGCGTTCGCCGTGTCCGACCGCGTGATGGTCATCCAGAACGGGCGGCTCGAGCAGGCCGGCGCGCCGGTCGACATCCTCGACCACCCCGCGACCGAGTTCGTGGCGCGCTTCGTCGGCGAGGTCAACGTGTTCGACGGCGTGATGCGTGGCGGCGCGGCGCGCGTGGGCCCGCTCGCCGTGCCGTTGGCGGCCGCGACGGGTGGGCCCGCGTCGGAGGGGGCGCCCCCGACCGACGGCGCGCCCGTGCGGGTGGTGGTGCGGGCGTACGACCTGAAATTCTGGAGGGACGACACCGGGCCGGCGGTCGTGGATCGTGTGCTTCCCATCGGCGATCGCGTGCGGGTGGAGGCGACGCTCGACGGCGGCGCGGCGCTCTTCGCGCAGTTTCCCCGCCGCAGCAGCCTCCTGACGGGGGTAATCCCCGGCGCACGGATCGCGGTCGAGGTGACCCATGCCCGCGCGTGGCCCGCCGCCGCGCCCGGCACGATCCAGGTGGCACCCCGATGAACAACCCGAGCTCCGCCGTCCGCCTCCTGCTCGACACGTGGCGAGAGGTGTGCCGCCACCTCGACATCGACGAGTCGATCCGCATCCTCGCGCCCCGCATCGCCGAGGCGGTCCCGGTCGATCGGGTGGTCGTCCGCCGCCTCGACGCCCCGCGCGCCCGCATCGACACCGTCGCGACGGGAGACGTGAACGCGAGCGACGAGCTGCCCCCCGTTCGCACGCCCCTGACCCTCGACGAGGTCGAGACCGTGCGCGCGTGGGCCGCCGCCGGCCGGGTGCGGGTGTGGCGCCGCGGCGAGTCGGACCCGCTGCGCGAGCTCCTGGCGCCCGGGCGGAGCGCCACGCTGGCCGCCCCGCTCGCCGCCGGGGAGGCCGCCATCGGACTCCTCCTGCTCCAGGGCCGCGGCGACCTCTCGGCCCACCTGGAGCTCGCCGGCGCGCTCGCCGAGCCGTTCGCCGCGGCGCTCGCCAACGACGCGCGCCTGCACGAGCTCGCCCGGCTCCGCGAGGCCGTCGAGGCCGACAACCGCGCGCTGCTCGCGCGCCTCGGGCGCCAGGACATCAGCGACTCCATCGTGGGCGCCGAGACCGGCCTGCGCGGCGTCATGGAGCGCGTCGAGCAGGTCGCGCGGACGGACGCGCCCGTGCTCATCTTCGGGGAGACCGGCTCGGGGAAGGAGGTCGTGGCGCGCTCGATCCACGCGCGGTCGCGGCGCGCGCAGGGGCCGTTCCTGCGGGTCAACTGCGGCGCCATCCCCCCGGAGCTCGTCGACTCCGAGCTCTTCGGGCACGAGCGCGGCAGCTTCACCGGCGCGGTGGCGACGCGGCGCGGGTGGTTCGAGCGCGCGGACGGCGGCACCCTGTTCCTCGACGAGCTGGGCGAGCTGCCGCCCGCCGCCCAGGTGCGGCTCCTCCGGGTCCTCCAGGACGGCACCTTCGAGCGCGTCGGCGGCCAGCGCGTGCTGACGGTCGACGTGCGCATCGTCGGCGCCACCCACCGCGACATGCGCGCGCTCCTCACGTCCGGCGCCTTCCGCGAGGACCTCTGGTACCGCGTGAGCGTGTTCCCCATCCACCTCCCCCCGCTCCGCGCGCGGCGGCAGGACATCGCGCCGCTGGTCCACCACTTCGCCTCGCGCGCCGGCGAGCGGCTCCACGGCGTGCCGCTCGTCCCGACCCCGGCCGACATCCAGGTCCTCGAGGCCTACGACTGGCCGGGCAACGTGCGCGAGCTGGCCGCGGTCATCGAGCGCGCCGCCATCCTCGGGGACGGCCGCCGCCTCGACGTGAAGACCGCCCTCGGCGTACTCCCCCCGCCGGATCGCCCCGTGGCGCCGGTGCCGCGCGAGGCCGACCCCGCGGCGGGCACGCTGGAGGCCACCGCGCGCGAGGCCATCGAGGAGGCGCTGGAGCGCACCCGGGGCCGCATCGAGGGCCCCTACGGCGCCGCGCGCATCCTCGGCATCAACCCGCACACCCTCCGCTCCCGCATGCGAAAGATGGGCATCCACTGGGACCGCTTCCGGATGGGCGGCGTGGGGTAGGGCGCGCGGGGAGCCGATCCCCGGAGGAGCACGGGCGAGGTAGCGGCGGCAAAGCGTGACGACGCGGTGGGCGCCGGGCGGTCGGGATGTGCCGAGACTGCCACGGTGACGGGGTTCGAACGTCGGAGCCGCTCCGGCGACCCGGTCCCCTCGGAGGCTTCCATGCGCCTGGCCCTTCGACTCGTACCCGGATTGTCGTTCCTCGCCTTGCTCGTGGCGCCGGTCTCCGCGCAGCCGCCCACGGACCCGCCTCCCGAGACACCGGCGCCTCCGGGGAACGGCGGCGAAGGCCGCGGCAACGGCGGGGATGGGGGCGGCGGCGAAGGCCGCGGGAACGGCGGGGATGGGGGCGGCGAGGGCCGCGGGAATGGCGGCAACGGCGGGGATGGAGGCAATGGCGGCGGCGAAGGCCGCGGCGACGGCGGGGATGGGCGCAATGGCGGCGGCGAAGGCCGCGGCAACGGCGGAGATGGCGGCGAAGGCCGCGGCAACGGCGGGGATGGCGGTGAAGGCCGCGGCAACGGCGGAGATGGCGGCGAAGGCCGCGGCAACGGCGGCGACGACGGTGGCGACGGCGAAGACCAAGACGGTGGCGACGGCGAAGACCGAGACGGCGGAGACGGCGGCGACGACGGCGACGGTGGCGACGGTGGCGACGGCGAAGACCGAGACGGCGGAGACGACGGCGACGGCGAAGACCGCGACGGTGGCGACGGCGAAGACCAGGACGGCGAAGACGACGAAGACTGGCGCGACGGCGACGGCGAAGACGGCGAAGACGACGAAGACTGGCGCGACGGCGACGACGGCGAAGACGACGAAGACTGGCGCGACCGAGACGACGAAGACGACGACGACTGGCGCGACGACGACGACGACTGGCGCGACCGCGACCGCGACCGCGATTGGGATGACGACGACGACGACGACGACTGGTGGGACCGCGACTGGTGGGACCGCGACCGGCACGATCGCGACCGCGAGGACTGGGAGCGCCACGATCGCGAACGCGACGACGACTGGTGGGACGACTGGCGCGGCGACTGGAAGGGCCGCGACCACGACGACTGGCGTGACCGCGACTGGGACGACCACGATCACGACCGCGACCGCGGCGGGTGGCGCCACTGGGACGACGACGACGACTGGCGCTACTGGCGCGACGACGACGACCGGGACGGCGTCGACGACGACGACGACAACTGCCTGAACGTCTACAACCCGAGCCAGCGCGACAGCGACGACGACTACGCCGGCGATGCCTGCGACGACTGCCCCTACGACGACTGGGAGGAGGACGACGACGACGACGGCGTGTGCGACGCCGCCGACATCTGCCCCGGCACGGATCTCCCCGAGCTCCGGCCATTCGCCCTCACCGAGGATCGTTGGGCGGACGACGACGGCGACGGCTTCTTCGAGACCATCGAGGACGGGGAGCGGTACGAGTACTTCACCCTCGACGACACCGGCGGCTGCTCCTGCGAGCAGATCCTCGACGCGATCGGCTTCGGGGCCAGCTACCGCACCGGCGGGTGCAGCGACGCGATGCTCTTCTACTGGATCGACTGGGTGGACTGGCTGACGCGCTGAACCTGGGGGAGCGCAGCCACGCGGGCGCCGCAACGCGGTACCATGCGGCCGTGCTCCTCCTCGTCGCCCCCGCGCTCGCCGCGCTCGTCGCCGACCTCCCCCCTGGCGTCCCGACCGTCTCGATGTTGGTCTGCCCGGCGGAGGATGCGTGTGACGACGACGCCGCCTGGGTCGACGGGGCCAAGGGCCTCGACGAGACCCCGATCGTGCGCCTCGACCTCCTCCTGGAGCGCGACAACGCCGGGTGGGTCGGCGGCACCGACACCCGCGCCGCGCTCGCCGCCGCCGTGGCGGATGCCGAGGCCGCCGCGGAGAAGGGCCGCTGGGCCGCGGTGGCGAGCGCCGTCGCCGAGGCGAAGCTCGCCCTCGTCGCCATCCGCGGGGATGTCCGCTCGCAGACCCTCTTCGCGGTGTGGTTCCTCGACGGTGCGGCCGCCCTCGCTCGCGGCGAGGACCGCGGGCACGAGTACAGCTTCCGCCAGGCGGCCGCGATCGCCGCCGCCGCCGAGGGGGCCGGCGAGGCCGTGAAGCTGCCGCCCCACGACGAGGCCGCCGCGCGCGCCTGGGCGGACGAGCGTCGCAAGCTCGCGGTCGGCGGCGAGGGCACGGTGGCCCTCTCCGGGCCCCCGGGCACCCGCTGGTCGATCGACGGGGCCGCCCTCGGCGCCGGCGTGACCGAGGTGGACCTCCTCCCCGGCAACCACCGCCTCGTCGCGACCCGCGCCGGCACCGTGCGGAGCTGGCAAGGCGACGCCCCCGTGCTCGCCGGGCGCACCGTGGCCGTCACCGCCACCTTCACGCCCGCCGACAGCGCCGCGTGGCTCCACGCGCGCCTCGACGAGGCCTTCGACTCCCTCCAGGGCCCGCCCGAGCTCACCCGCCTGCTCGGCGAGTGGGCGCGCCGCCACGACCTCGCCGCCGTGCGCCTCGTGCGCGTGGACTCCGTCGACGTGCGCGCCGCCGCCCCCCTCACCTTCGGCGCGGCCGATCCGCTCCGCCCCGCCGCGGCCGACGGCGAGCGGGTCGATCACGGCGACGGCATCCCGAGCACCTACGCCGAGGAGGTGCTCGCGGTCGAGGCGGACGGGCAGCCGCGCGGCGGGTCCACCGAGCGCCGCCTCCGGGTGATGTGGTTCGACCCCGCGCTCGAGCGGTTCACGCTCGACGCCGCGCCCACCCTCCCGCGCCCCGACCTCGCCGAGCCCCGGTTCCGCGTCGGGCTCCACCTCGGCTACGCCGGGATGATGGCCCACCACCACGCCACCGTCGACCTCGGCGGCGCGTGGCGGGTCACCGAGCTCGCGGGCGGCGGCCTCGATCTGGAAGCCCGCCTCGGCCTCGCGCGCGCCGACGCCCCCTACAACCTCTACGCCGGCTGGGTCGACCAGCAGCTCTACCACGCCAGCCTCGGCGTGCGATGGGCGCCGAGCTGGGACATCGCCCCGTTCGTGGCCGCCGGCCCCGAGCTCTACGTGCCGGTCGCGTTCGGGGCCCGCATCGCCACCGGCGCCCAGGTGCGCATCGAGCGGCGGTGGCTGGCCGTCGCCGAGGTGCACGGCGGCTGGCTCGACCAGGGCCCCGCGTGGGGTGCCGGGCTCTCCCTGGGTCGGATGTACTGACGCGGCGCTTTCACCCGAGGGGTCGACACCCGGCTCCGCGGGCCGTGGGTTAGTTCCGGGGCGGACGCGGAGCCGCCTTGGAAGACCTACGCCTGATCGAGACCATCCGGGCGTCCATCATCGGGGACGACCGCGTGATCGAGGGCCCCTACGGCCCCCGCCGGGTGACCTACGCCGACTACACGGCCTCGGGCCGCTCGCTCTCGTTCATCGAGGACTTCATCCGCAACGAGGTGATGCCGCTCTACGCGAACACCCACACGGAGACCTCCGGCACCGGCCTCCAGACCACGCGCTTCCGCGAGGACGCGCGCGAGATCATCAAGAAGGCCGTGGGCGGCGGGGACGACGACTGCGTCATCTTCTGCGGTTCCGGCGCCACCGCCGCGATCAACAAGCTCATCGACATCCTCAACATCCGCATCCCCGCCGATCTCGACGCGAAGTACGACCTCTCCGACCGCATCCCGCCGAACGAGCGCCCCGTCGTGTTCATCGGGCCCTACGAGCACCACAGCAACGAGCTGCCGTGGCGGGAGTCGCTCGCCGAGGTGGTCACCATCCACGAGGACTGTGACGGCCGCATCGACATCAACCAGCTCGAGCAGGAGCTGCTCGCCCGCGCGGACCGCCCGCTGAAGATCGGCAGCTTCTCCGCAGCGAGCAACGTGACCGGCATCGGGACCAACACCCGCGCGGTGTCCGCGCTGCTCCACAAGCACGGGGCGCTGTCGTTCTGGGACTTCGCCGCCGCCGGCCCCTACGTCCAGATCGAGATGAACATGAAGGACGAGGGCCCCGACGGCGACCTCGTCTACAAGGACGCGATCTTCCTCTCCCCCCACAAGTTCATCGGCGGGCCGGGCACGCCGGGCGTGCTCGTGGCGAAGCGGCACCTCTTCAAGAACTCCGTGCCGGCCATGCCCGGCGGCGGCACCGTCGCGTTCGTGACCGACGAGCACCACCGTTACGTCTCGAAGCCCGAGCGCCGCGAGGAGGGCGGCACCCCCGCGATCATCGAGTCGATCCGGGCGGGGCTCGTGTTCCAGCTCAAGGAGGCCGTGGGGGCGGAGACCATCCGCGCGCGCGAGAGCGACTTCATCCACCGCGCCATCGAGTCCTGGGCGAAGAACCCGAACATCCGCGTGCTCGGCAGCCACACCGCGTGGCGCCTCTCCATCGTGAGCTTCGTGGTGCGCCACCGGGAGGTCAACCTCCACCACACGTTCGTCGTGGCGCTGCTGAACGACCTGTTCGGCATCCAGGCGCGCGGCGGCTGCTCGTGCGCGGGCCCGTACGGCCACCGCCTCCTCGGCATCGGCCCCGTCGCGAGTGACGGCTTCGAGTGCCTCGTCACCAAGGGCATGGAGGGCATCCGCCCCGGCTGGGTGCGGGTCAACTTCAACTACTTCATCTCCGAGACCGTGTTCCAGTTCGTGCTCGACGCGGTGAACTTCGTCGGCGAGCACGGCTGGAAGCTGCTCCCCCACTACCGCTTCGACCTCGCCACCGGCCTCTGGAAGCACCGCGGCGCGCGCCCGCCCCAGGTGCTCCGCCTGCACGACCTGACCTACCGCCAGGGCGCCCTCGCCTACCGGGCCCGCCACGTCACCGAGCCCGAGTACGCGCTCGCCGGCTACCTCGAGGAGGCCCACCGCGTCGTCCAGGAGGCGGTCGCCGGGTATCCGGGCCTCGACCTCGGGGATCCGCCCCTCCCCGAGGCCGCCGAGAAGTTCCGGTGGTTCCCCCTCCCCTGCGAGGCCCTCGCGGAGCTGACGGAGTCCGGCCCGATGCCCTCGGACCCGCCGCAGCACCTGGGGCCGTAGGTTCGGCTTCGGCCCGGTCTTCCTGGGGCGGGGGTCCCCCCCGCAACGCCCCGGATGCACGTGGCGGGCGGCCATGTCTGGCCGCCGCTCGACCCTATCGCCGCCGCCGCGCGGCCCTACCGCCGCCGCCGCGTCGCCGCCGCCGCCGCGATCAGCAGCCCCAGCGCGCTGGACACGGGCATCGACGTGCCGCACCGCCACCCGACGTACTGCTCGATCTGGCCGTCGCAGTCGTTGTCCACGCCGTCGTTGAGCTCGGGCGCGTCGGGGTAGTTCTCGGCATCCACGTCGTCGCAGTCGCCGTCGACCTCGGCGTAGCCGTCGCCGTCGTCGTCGTAGAGCTCTGTGCCCTCGTCCACGACCCCGTCGCAGTCGTTGTCGAAGAGGTCCCCGACCTCGACACCGCCGGGGAACACGGTGGGGTCGGCGTCGGCGCAGTCGCCGTCGCGCTCGCTGAACGTGTCGCCGTCGTCATCGTAGACGGACGTGCCCTCGTCCACGATGCCGTCGCAGTCGTTGTCCTGGCCGTCCTCGGACTCGGCGGCGCCCGCGTAGGTCCAGGCGTTGCCGTCGTCGCAGTCGCCCTCGTCCTCGCTCGTGCCGTCCCCGTCGTCGTCGTGGACGCTCGTGCCCTCGTCGACCAGGCCATCGCAGTCCTGGTCGCGGCCGTCCCCGAGCTCGACCGCCCCCGGGTAGATGCCGGGGTTGGTGTCGTCGCAGTCGCCGGCGGCCTCGGCGTAGGTGTCCCCGTCGTCGTCGTAGACGTCGGTGTCGTCGTCCACCACGCCGTCGCAGTCGTTGTCCTCGCCGTCCGCGAATTCCTCGGCGCCGGGCCACGACCACACGTTGGCGTCGTCGCAATCCCCGCCGGTCTCGGTCCAGCCGTCGCCGTCGTCGTCGAAGACGTCGGTCTCGTCGTCGGCGAGCCCGTCGCAGTCGTTGTCGGCGAGGTCCCCGACCTCGGTGGCACCCGGGTACGTCGCGGCGGAGGCGTCGTCGCAGTCCCCCGCGTGCTCGGTCCAGCCGTCGCCGTCGTCGTCGTAGGCCTCGGTGCCCTCGTCGACCACGCCGTCACAGTCGTTGTCCTGGGCGTCCTCCCACTCGAAGGCGTCGGGGTAGGTCAGGCCGTTGGTGTCGTCGCAGTCCCCGCCGGACTCGCTGTAGCCGTCCGAGTCGTCGTCGTAGACGCTCGTGCCCTCGTCGACCATGAAGTCGCAGTCGTCGTCGACCCCGTTGAGGGTCTCGGTCTCGCCGGGGTTGATGGCGGGGGCGGTGTCGTCGCAGTCGCCTTCGGCGGTGGTGTAGCCGTCGCGGTCGACGTCTTCCGTCGCGTGCGCCAGCCCCACGAACAGGCCCGAGGAGAGGAGGAGGGAGACGAGCAGCGCGATCATGCGTCCCTCCTACTCCGCCGCGCGAGCGCCGCGGCGGGGCGGACATCCCCGAGGCGCACGGAGACGCTGTCGGAATCGACGCATGCGAGGAGGAGGAGGGGCAACATGCCCCGTAACGATGCAAGCCGCGTGCTCGCCCGGGCGCCTCGTTGGAACGCCGATCTTCGCGGTGTCCGGGCACGGGTGGGTCAGCGGTGCCCCGGGACATGGGCGCCGGGGGGACAGCGCCCGTGGCGTTCGTCGAGGGTGGCGGCTCACCCCGGGCGAACGGCCGCCCGGCGTGGCCACCGAGCCACCCCCTGTTCGGCAGGCCCCCCCTCCGTGGCCGCCACGCGGCCACCGAGCCACCCCCTGTTCGGCAGGTCCCCCCTCTGTGGCCGCCACGCCCACGGGATGCGGATCCAGCTATCCGGCCTTGAACGCCGACACCAAACTAACATAGTGATTTCAATGTGTTATAATGGTCCCGCCTCCACCGCCGTAGCGCAACGGGCGCGACGGCGGGTC
>JAKFCH010000191.1:0-4849 GCA_036676765.1 Deltaproteobacteria bacterium | reverse complement strand
CCCGGCGAGCGCCAACCGAGGCCCTCGGGCCGAGCCCGGAAGGGGACCGACCGCCGCCGTCCGCGGCGGCGGACGCGCCCCACCCTGACCGTGCCGACCGACCGCGCCCCCCCCACACCGGCGGCGGCGCGCTGCGCTTGCATTTCTCCCGGACACCGGCGCATCCTCCGCACACCAGGCCGCGATGCCCCTTCCCGAGAGCGCCCGCGCGTGAAGCCCCCCCCTCTCCCCACGGTGGCCGCCGCCAGCGGGGCAGACCCCTCGAACGCCACCTTTCACGGCACGGTCGCGGACGGCGCCGACGGGCTCCCCCTCGCGGGCGCCCCCGAGCTCACCGCCCGCTACCTCGACCTCGGCGTGCTCGGCACCGGCGGGATGGCCGTGGTGCACCGCGTCCAGGATCGGCTCCTGGACCGCAAGGTGGCGATGAAGGTGCTCTCGGCGCGCTACGCGGCGGACACGATGGTGCGCGCGCGCTTCGTGCGGGAGGCGCGCTTGTTGGCCGCGTTGCGTCATCCGGGCATCGTGCCGGTGCACCACCTCGGGGAGCTGTCCGACGGGCGGCCGTTCTTCACGATGGACGAGGTCCGCGGGCGCTCGCTCGGGGAGGTGCTGCGCGAGGGGAGCCTGTCGCTGCCGTTCCGCATCGGCGTGTTGGCGCGCGTCTGCGCGACCGTGGCGTACGCGCACGCGAGCGGCGTCCTGCACCGGGACCTGAAGCCCGGCAACGTCATGCTCGGCGACCGTGGCGAGGTGCGGGTCGTGGACTGGGGGATCGCGCGGGCGTCGTGGGTCGGCGCGGCCGCGGGGCCGGGCGTGGCCCCGGGACCGGGAGGCGCGGGGTCGGCCGGAGCGGAGCCCGAACGCGGCACGGGGGAGGGCACGAGCGGCGCGGCCGCACCGGACGAACACACCCGCGTCGGCGCGATCACGGGCACGCCCGCGTACATGGCGCCCGAGCAGGCCGCCGGCGACACCGCGGCGGTGGGTCCCCACTCCGACGTGTACGCGCTCGGGGCGCTGCTCTACACGCTGCTCGCCGGCCGCCCACCGTACCTGGGACGCGATTGGCGGCAGGTGCTCGCCGGGCCGCCTCCTCCCGTCTGGGAGGTCGCCGCCGAGGGCCTCCCCGGCGACCTCGTGGCGCTCTGCGAGCGGGCGATGGCGCGCACGCCGGCAGACCGGCCCACCGCCGAGGTGGTCGGGGAGGCGGTGGATGCCTGGCTCGCGGGTGCGCAGCGGGTGGCCCATGCCCGCGCGGCGCTCGAAGCGGCGGCCGCGCGCGTGCCGGACACGGAGGCGGCCCGCACCGCGGCCGATCGCGCCCGGCTGGAGTGGATTGCGAGGGAGTCCGTCCACCCGTTCGACGCGGACGACGCGACCAACGCCGCGCTCTGGGACGACGACAACGCGGCGGTGGCCCTCGACGTGCGCGCCACGCTGCTGGAAGCGGAAGAGATGCGCGCCCTCCGCGGGGTGCTCGCCGAGGCGCCCGAGCTCCCCGAGGCGCGCGAGCTGCTCGCGGACCGCCTGCTCGCCGCGCTCCGCACCGCCGAGGACTACCGCGATCCCGACGCGGCCCGGGCGATCGCGGAGGAGCTGCGCGAGCAGGTGGCCGCTATCGCGCCGTCGCGCCCGGCCCGGTCGCGTCTCGAAGCCGGGCTCGACGGGCGAGGCACGCTCACGCTGACGACGGATCCGCCGGGCGCCGTGGTGCGCCTCGGGCGGTTCGAGGAGCAGGGGAGGCGGCTCGTGGAGGTACCCACGGGGACACTCGGCTCGACGCCTCTCCACGACGTGCCCCTGGCGATGGGGAGCTGGATGCTGACCGTGTCGGCGCCCGGATGCACGGACGTGCGGCTCCCCGTGGTCGTGCGCCGCGAGGAGCGATGGGCGCGCGTCGCGCCGGGCGAGGTCGAGGCGCGGACGTTGCGCCTTCCGCGCGCCGGCGAGCTCGGCCCCGACGACTGCTACGTGCCGGCCGGCTGGTTCGTGCGCCGGCGCCCCGAGGGAGTGACGTGGCCGGCGTTACGGGCCTGGACCGAGAGCTTCGTGATCCGGCGCTTCCCGGTGACGAACCGGGAGTTCCTGCCGTTCCTCGACGACCTCTGGGCAACCGGCAGGCGCGGGGAGGCGCTGGACCACGCGCCCCGCATGTCCACCGGCCCCCTCGTCGCGTACACCCTGGAGGGGGACCACTTCGTGATCCGGCCCGACGAGCAGGGCGATCTCTGGTTGCCGGACTGGCCGGTGTACCTGGTGAGCCCGCGTGGCGCGTCGGCGTATGCGCGGTGGCTCGCCGCGCGTACGGCCCTCGGATGGCGCCTCCCCACGGTGACGGAGTGGATCCACGCGGCGCGTGGCGCCGATGGTCGTCGTTTCGGGATGGGCGACCACCTGGACGCCGCGTGGGCCGGCACCCACCCGATCCCGCTCCGCGACAGCCCCGTCGGCACCTACCCCTTGGACGTGTCGCCGTACGGGGTGCGGGATCTCATGGGCGGGGTGGCGGACTACGTGGAGGACGTGGGCCCCCAGGGGTCGACGTACGCGCCGCAGGGCGGGTCGTCCGGGCAACCCACGATCCGGTCTTGCCTCGACGAGCGGCGCACCACGGTGTCTGCGGAGCTTCGCGAGTGGCTGATCGGAATCCGTCTCGTCCGGAGCGCGCCGTGACGCGGGCCGCGGACCCCGTGTGGGGCGCGCTCCTGCCGCCCCTCGCGCTGCCGGACGCGCCTCCGGGTGCCGAGCGCTGGCATGCCGAGCGGCCGGCGCTCGGCGGACGCGTGGACGTCGAGGTGGCGGGGCCGGACATGGATGCCTGGCTGGGGGAGACCCGCGCGCTCGCGCGGCTCCAACACCCCGCGATCCCGCCGCTCCACGAGGTGGGGGTGCTCCCCGACGGACGCATCGCGCGGGTCCGCGCCGTGGTGGCGGGCGTGCCGTGGGCGGAGGCGGCCCCCACGCGCGGCGAGCGATCACGCGCCGACGCGCTGATCCACGCCGCCGACGCGCTCGCGCACGCCCACGAACAAGGGATCGCCCATGGTCGTTTCGGGGCGGGCGCGCTCAGGCTCGGTGAGCGGGGGCAGGCGTGGGTGGTGGGATGGGGAGCGTCCGCCGAGGGCGAGCCCGACGCGCACGGCACGCGGGACGACGACGTGGCGGCGCTCCGGTCGTTGGTGGACGGTTGGCTCGGCCCCGCCGCGCTGGGAGACGCCGACCTCCGCGCCTCCCTCACGACGGCGGAGGCGATCGCCGGGCGACTGTCGGCGTGGCTGGACGGCGCGGACCGTCGCGGGCGCGCGCTCGATTGGGTTGCGCGCGCCGACGCCCTGTTCGCCGAGGGCGCCGCGGCCACCCGCGCCTTCACCCCGGCCGAGCGGATCGCCCGCCTCGCCGTCGCCGCGGCGCCGGCCCTCTTGCCTGAGGCCGCCCGTCATCCGGCGTGGGCCCTCGAGGACGCGGCGGAGGCCCTCCGACGCGCGGGCGTCGACCAGGTCCAGGCGGGGCACCGCGCCCTCCATGCCGCGCTCGAGCAGGATCCCACGCTGCCGGAGGCGCACGCCACCATGGCCCGCTCGTGGAGTGACGCCGCCGTCGCCGCGCACCGCGCCCGCTCCCCCGCCGCCGAAGCGCGCGCCGAGCTCGCCCTCCGCGACCACGTGCGCCACCTCCCGCCCGAACATCCCCTCCGCGCCCGGGGAGATCGGTTCCTCCACGGCACCGGCGCGATCACGCTGCTGACCGATCCACCGGGCGCCCTCGTCACGGTGGAGCGCTACGAGGAGGTCGACCACCGACTCGTGCTCCGGCCGGTCGGCTCCCTCGGGCACACGCCGCTCCTCGCGGTGGACCTCGCGCCGGGCAGCTACCGCCTCCGCCTCGAGGCTCCCGGTCGCGCGCCCGCCGTGTACCCCGTGCACATCGAGCGGCACACCCACTGGGACGGCGTCCCGCCGGGGGCCACCGAGCCACACCCCATCCCGCTCCTTGCGCCCGACGCGCTCGGGGTGGACGACCGGTACGTCCCGGCCGGCTGGTTCGCCGCCGGGGCACGTCCGGACGGCGTGTGGCCGCGCCGCTTGTGGTGCGACGGCTTCGTCATGCGCCGATTCCCGGTGACGGCCGGCGCCTTCCTCTCCTGGATCGACGGGCTCGTCGACGCGGGCGAGGAGGAGCGGGCCCTGGCGCTGGCTCCGCGTCAGAACGCGAAGGTCGGGGTCGGCGCCCTCCACTATGCGCGCGGCGCGGACGGCCGCTTCCGCTCCGCGCTCCCCTCGACCGAGGCCGACTGGCCCGCCATGCGCGTGTCGTACGCCGCCGCCGCCGCCTACACTCACGCGCTCCGAGCGCGGGACGGACTGCCGTGGCGCCTCCCCATGGAGCTCGAGTGGGAGAAGGCCGCACGCGGCGTCGACGGTCGCCCGTTCGTCTGGGGCCGTCGCAAGTCGTTGCGTTGGGCCAACGTCCCCCTGCCCGGCCGACCGCGGACCCCCCTGTCGGTCGACAGCTTCCCGCTCGACGAGAGTCCCTACGGCGTGCGGGGTGTGTCGGGCAACGCGGGCGACCGGGTCCCGGACGCGTACGAGCTCCTCGGGCCCGAGCTCCCGGACGACCGCGTCGCCGTGTCGGATCCCTCGCCCGCGAGCCACCCCAGCGCCATGGGCATCACGCGGGGCGGCAGCTTCGCGAACACGGACACCCTGCTCACCCACCGCCAGCACACGCCGAGCCGGTTCTCCTCGCCTTCCCACGGCTTCCGGCTCGCGCGCTCGATCGGGTGAGCAGAGGGTGCGCGAGGTGCCCGGCGGGCGCCGCCGCGGGCGGCGGCGGTCCGGCGCCGCCC